>JAIDVA010000194.1 GCA_029059925.1 Eubacterium sp.
AAGCTCATCAAGTCTTGTTTTACGAAGAAATTTACCGATATTTGTTATATACTGATCAGGATTTTCAAGCTGACCTGTCGCAACATTCGGTGTATTATTTTTCATCGTCTGGAATTTGTAAATCTTAAACGGCTTTCCTCGCCTTCCCCTTCGTTCATGTGAAAAAAATACGCTCGTATCAGGCGTAAGAAGATTAGCAATGCAAATCACAAGAAAAAGCGGTGAAAGAACGATTAATGCTCCGAGTGACATTACAATATCAAAAAGCCTTTTAATCTTTGTAGGCCCTAAATATTTTTTTAAAAATCGTTTCATTTTTTATTAGTCCTGTTAATAATTTTCATCTAACATTTTATGTGACATATTTTGTTGATTATAGCATATATATTTAAAATATGCAATATTATGTAATTTTTTCACAATAATTTTAATTAGTATTGCCAAAAAGAATTTTATTATATATAATAGACGTAATATGTGTTATACGTTCATATATCATATCGTTAACATAACGAATAATTACTAATTTAGAAGGTGTGTTATTTATGAAAAAAACAATCAGTCTTTTATTGTGTGTTATTATTCTTTGTCTTGGTCTTTCAGCCTGCTCAGGACCTAATGCAGATATGACAGAGGAAAACATAACCGCAACCGTAGAAGCGGCAGAAACAGCCCTCAAGGAATTTGACACGGAAGAACTTAACAAATACGTTGATTCATCAACTCTTTCAGTTATCTTAAGCTATGCTGAAAAGCACGAGCAGTTCGCTGCTCTCGGAAGAGCCATCTTTGCCAACCTTGAAATGGAGGTAAAAAGCATAGATATTGAAAACAAAACAGTAACTGTGGCTGTAAGCAATAAGGATTTATACCAGGCAGCAAGCGAATTCACACAAAAGCTGAAATCTGATTACTCCACATTCCAGCTGCTTACCAAGCTTAATAACGATACGTTTTTAGACAGCAAGCTCGGCACCCTTTGTGAAGAAATTGATAAGGCAGAACTTCTTCCGGAGGCTGTTGAAATTACACTTGAAATCGAACAAGGCAAAAAGAATCTTACATTAGGCTTCAATGATGACTCAGAAAATGCTGTATCAGGCGGTGCACTCTCAGCAATCAAGAACATTTACAGCGTTAAATAGTGATATTTCCATAATATCAAATAAAAATAGTGACATTATTGATTATTTATGTTAAAATATTAAAATAATGTTTAATATGGTATAATTTTCCGAGGTGTAAATTTATGGCAAATAAATTACTAACTGCCATTTTTGGTGACTATTCCAAAAAGGAAGTTAAACGAGTAAAAAAGATATCCAACAAAGTACTTGCTTTAGAGGAAAAATATAAAGCAATGGACGACAAAGAGCTGACCTCACAGACAGCTCTTTTAAAAGAACGTCTTGCAAACGGTGAAACACTTGATGATATTCTCCCCGATGCCTTTGCTGTATGCCGTGAGGCTTCATGGAGAGTACTCGGCATGAAGCACTTTGAGGTGCAGATTATCGGCGGTATCGTTTTGCACCAGGGCAGAATCGCAGAAATGAAAACAGGTGAGGGTAAAACACTCGTTGCTACCCTGCCGGCATACCTTAATGCACTTGCAGGCGAAGGTGTCCACATTGTAACCGTTAACGACTATCTTGCAAAGCGTGACTCCGAATGGATGGGCAAGCTCTATCGCTTCCTTGGTCTTGATGTCGGACTTATCATTCACGAAAAAACCAATGCTCAGAGAAAAGAAGCATATAACGCTGATATTACCTACGGCACAAATAACGAAATGGGCTTTGACTATCTTCGTGACAATATGGTTCAGTATAAGGAGCAGAAGGTACAGAGAGGTCACAGATTCGCTATTGTCGATGAGGTTGACTCAATTCTCATTGATGAGGCACGTACACCGCTTATCATCAGCGGTAAGGGTGACCAGTCAACAGACCTTTACAGACAGGCAAACGCCTTTGCAAAAACGCTTACAATGGTTAAGGTTGCCCAGATGGACGAAAAGCAGGATACAGAATCCACATATGACGGCGACTACATTGTCGATGAAAAGGCTAAAACTGCTACACTTACACGAGATGGTGTAAAGAAGGCTGAGGCATACTTCAATGTCGAAAACCTTATGGAAATGGAAAATTCCACACTTCTTCACCACATTAATCAGGCTATCAAGGCTAATGGTGTAATGAAAAGAGATATCAACTTGTTGTAGCAGACGGTCAGGTTAAAATTGTTGACGAATTCACAGGCCGTATAATGGAGGGCAGACGTTATAACGAAGGTCTGCATCAGGCTATTGAGGCAAAAGAAGGCGTTAAGGTTGAGCACGAAAGCAAAACTCTCGCAACAATTACCTTCCAGAACTACTTCCGTCTTTACAAAAAGCTTTCCGGTATGACAGGTACTGCATCTACTGAGGCTCCTGAATTCTCAGAAATCTACAAGCTTGATATTGTTGAGATACCAACAAATAAGCCGCTTGCAAGAATTGACCGACCTGATGTTATTTTCCAGACTGAAAAAGCAAAATTCTACAATGCAATCGACCAGATTAAAGAATGTCACGCAAAAGGACAGCCTATTCTTGTCGGCACAATCAGCATTGAAAAGAGTGAATTGCTCTCAAAAATGCTCAAAAAAGCAGGCGTTCCTCATAACGTACTCAATGCTAAAAACCATGAGCGTGAGGCTGAAATTATTGCACAGGCAGGTAAGCTTGGTGCAGTAACAATTGCTACAAACATGGCAGGCCGTGGTACTGATATTATGCTTGGCGGTAATGCCGAATACCTTGCAAAAGCAGAAATGAAGAGAATGCAGTTCACTGACGAGCTGATTGCCGAGGCAACAGGCTTTGCCGAAACAGATAACGAAGAAATCCTTAATGCAAGAAAAACCTTCAAGGAATTGGAGGCTAAATATAAAGCGGAAATACAGGACGAGGCAGACAAGGTACGCGAGGCAGGAGGTCTGTTCATCCTGGGTACAGAGCGTCACGATTCACGTCGTATTGATAACCAGCTGCGCGGTCGTTCAGGTCGACAGGGTGACCCGGGTGAAAGCCAGTTCTACCTTGCCTGCGAGGATGACCTTATGCGTCTGTTCGGCGGCGAAAGAATGCAGATGATGATGGGCAGAATTGCAGAAGATGAAAATATGCCTATCGAATCAAAAATGATTTCAAAAACCGTTGAATCATCTCAGAAAAAGGTTGAGGGCAGAAACTTCGGTATCCGTAAGAATACACTTCAGTACGACGATGTTATGAACCGCCAAAGGCAGCTCATCTATCAGCAGAGAGATCAGGTGCTTGACGGCATTGACCTTACAGATAAGATACTTTCCATGCTTGATACAAACATTGACGAGAATGTAAGAAACTATCTTGCAGGTGAAAGCAAGCAGGATTGGAACATTGCAGGTCTTAAGGAAAAATACAAAGGCTGGCTCACGGGTGATGATGATTTTGAAGATTTAGACAAAATCACTGTTGATAACACAATTGAGCTGCTCACTGAAAGAGGACATACTGTTCTTGAAGAAAAGCGAGAGCTTTTAGGTGACGAGATGTTCCAGGATTTTGAAAGAATGGTACTTCTCAGAAATGTTGATACACTCTGGATGGATCACATTGATGCAATGGATGACTTAAAGCAGGGCATCGGTCTCAGAGCATATGCACAGCAGGATCCTGTAGTTGCATTCCGTATGGAATCATACGATATGTTTGACGAAATGACAGCAACAATCCGTGAAAACACAGTCCGTATGATGCTGACAATTATGCCCAGAAGACAAGAGGACGTTGAAAGAAAGGCAGTTGCCAAGGTAACAGCAACCTCATCAGGCGGTGACAACACAGTAAAATCATCCCCTGTTCGCAAAGGAAATAAGGTTGGTCCTAACGATCCATGCCCATGCGGCTCAGGCAAAAAATATAAAAAATGCTGCGGCGCACCCGGTAAGGATAAACAATAAAAACACAACACCCTCCGTCAAAACGCGGAGGGTGTGATTATTATACTAAAATTGTGTTGACAATTTCAAAAACAAATACTATAATAAAAATGAACAAGGAGCTATCCGATAGACGGTTAGCCCAATATGTTTGTGTTATAAAAATAACCGCACAGTTTGGACGCTGGGGCGGTTATTTTTTTATGCTTACTATGTAACCTGTGGCAACAACAAGAATAATAACTGTAAAAGCTAAATACTCCATAGCATCACCCCCTAAAATAAATCAGAGGGCATCGCCCTCTTTTCAGAGAGCCAACCGCCTATCGTCTTTTCAAGATAACTCCTCGGGACAAATGTCCTTAATAATTATATCATATGTAAAATTAATGTAAACATAAAACTGCTGTAAAATAAAGCAGAAACGCCGATACGGATAATTCTGCGTCGGCGTTTCTTTTTTCAATTTATTATTTTGTAATATTATCTGTTGTAATAAGGGTTACACCATTTTCAACAAGCTTATCAAGAAGTGCCGTATCGTCAATTGTCCATGCACCGACCTCAAGGCCCTCATCGATACACTTTTTAATCATACCACTGTCAAAATTCTCTTCTTTTCTTCCGTCAAAATCAATTCCGCAGTTTTCAAGAGATTTTGCAAGCTCGATATCCTCTTCTGAAATTTTACTTGTAAGGAAATAAACAGGGTCAGCTGTAAGGGATCTGATTTTCTCAAGATTTTCAAAATGGAAGGAGATATAAACTGCCTCAACACCGTATTGATTTACAAGGTCAATAATCTCATCATAATGCTCGGTATTATTTTTGCCTTTAAGCTCAATAACAGCAACCATATTATAATCCTTACAGATTTTTATATAATCCTCAAGTGAGCAAAAGCTGAGGTCGGGATAATTTTCAGCATTTGAGCCATTGTCTACCTTCATCTTCATTAAATCTTCATATGTCTCTTTTTCAACAAAGGCTGATTTATCCATCATACGGTATGTATGGGTATCGTGTGATACAATCCACACACCGTCAGCAGTTCTGTAAATATCACATTCTGCACCCCAGAAGCCGGCCTTGCCTGCCTCTTCAAAAGCAGGAGCAGTGTTTTCAGGTGCAACTGCACGGTATCCCCTGTGCGCAATAAGCGTTACCTGCTGCTCTGTTTTTAAAAGCTCATAATCTGCAGTTTTGCAATACCAGTTAAGTACACTTGTACCGGCTATAACAACAAGAACAATCAATACAAGAAGTACCGATAATACAATCACTGTAACTTTTTTCTTTTTCGACCACTTTTTCTTTTCTGTGCTCATAGTTTTACTCTCCTTTTAATTCTCTTTGCTTTCCGGGAATTTAATAACTTTCGTATTTTCAGTGCAAAATCTGCCTGTGAAATCCCATTCCCCCTTAATTCCCATTGCTGCTGCACCCAAGCAGAAATGCAATTGCGCAATGCCGAAATCAATGCTTTTTTCAGAATATGGCTGTTCAACACTTCCGCTGATTACACCATTTTCATATCTGAAATGCACCGGCCTTGAATTTGTGCTTGACGGTGCTTTTTCAACCAGCTTCATCGCATACTCATAGTATGCAGGCAGCTTTTCATCACACACATCAAACATTTTCTGATAAGGCTTATTCTGCTTATGGGTAGCCTTATACATTATTTTTTCCTTTGTGCTCAGCTTATCCTTAACATTGCCGATAATAATAAGACCATACAGTCTTGTCTCCTTAGGAAGATTAAGCATAGCCAGTATTTTATTTTCGTCATAGGTACCGCTCACCCAGCAGGTTCCAAGTCCATGATAAACACATTGAAGAACAATCGTCTCACCATAATAGCCAGCCTTGACTCTTGCCGTTTCAGTATCCTCACCACAGATTGCTATTGCCGAAAATTTACCCGTTATGATGGTAAAGGCAGATGTGGGATCTTCAATAAACTTAAGCTCCATACCCGCTTTTTCGTTGATAATATCAACCAAGTCACGTATAACCTGCATTGTAGCAGAATCAAGTGCATACGGCTTATAGGTTCGCCTTGAACGTCGCATATCTATTGCTTTAATATATTCTTCGTTGGTCATATTTTACATCCTGTCGCTTTTAATAGTTAAACAATAACAATATTCTAATTTGAGTATATCACAATCAAAGCTCAAACTCAACATTATAATTTTTTATCCACACATATATCTGATAAATATATGCAAGCACCTGTGGTGTCTGCATCAGCTGACCATACCACGGTTCTGTCATGGAATCAGGATTTTTCATAAGCTTTTCAACTGCATCTATATTCAGCATATCCGCAAGCGGACAGCTTTTATCATCAAGTGCCTGCTGCGCCAGTCTGCATACACAATCAAAATAAACAGGATTATGGGTTTTGGGATAAGGGCTTTTCTTTCGCCAAACAATATCATAAGGCAAGTCATTTTCAAAAGCCTTGCGTAATATACCCTTTTCCCTGCCGTCAAGTGCCTTAATTTCCCACGGCATATTGTAGGCATATTCCACCAGACGATAATCACAAAACGGCACACGCACTTCGAGTGAGGATTCCATACTCATAACATCCTTGCGTGCAAGCAAGGTCTGCATAAACCAATTGAGATTCAAAACAAACATTTCTCTCATACGCTTTTCAAGCACGCTGTCACTGTCAAGATAAGAGGTCAAAGCAACAGTCTGACTATAGGCACTCTGCAAATAATCCTCGCCGTCTTTAAGAAAATCGGGTTTAAGAATATTACGTCTTGCGGCAGTTGACCTTGCCCAAGGGAAGCATTCTTCAAACAGAATCTCTTTTCTGTGATACCAAGGATAACCGCCGAAAATTTCATCTGCACACTCACCGGAAAGGCAAACAGTAAAATTCTTTTTCACCTCTTCGCAGAACAAAAGAAGTGACGAATCGACATCTGCAAAGCCGGGAACACATCTTGCAACTGCCGCCTTTTCAAGTGCAGAGGCAACGTCGCTGTTATCGAGAACAATATTGTGATGCTGTGAGCCGATTGCCCTTGACATCAAATCTATATAATCAGAGTCCTTATTAGGCTGGAACAGGCTCTTTTTAAAATACTTATCGTTATCAGTATAATCCACCGAATAGGTATTGAGCACATTTCCGTTTTTCTTATGATAATCTGACGCAACCTTTGAAATGATTGATGAATCGAGACCTCCGCTTAAAAAGGTTGCAAGCGGTACATCAGAGACAAGCTGTCTTTCAATAGAATCTTTAACAAGGCTGTAGGTATGCTCAATTGCCTCGCTTACAGTCTCGTGATTCTCTTTCGCCTCTAATTTCCAATACAGATGAATACGGATTTCTCCATTTTTATAGGTAAGATAATGCGCAGGCGGAAGCTCTGAAATATCCTTGAATATCGCCTTGCCTATTGTTTTGGCAGGACCGAGCATAAATATTTCATTCAGTCCCTCCTCATTTACTATCGGCTTAATCTGCGGTATGCACAGCAGACTGCTTATTCGGCTTGCAAAGGCAAACAAGTCACCAACCTTTGCATAAAAGCAGGGCTTAACACCGATTCTGTCACGTGCCATAAACAGAGTATTATCCTTTTCATTATATACAGCATATGCAAAAATGCCGTTTAACTTTTTAACACTTTCCTCCTGCCATTTGTCATAAGCCTTGAGCACAACCTCAGTATCGCAATGGCTGTCAAATTCATAGCCGTACGAGATAAGCTCATCCCTTACCTCATCCGTATTATAAAGCTCACCATTGTATACTATTATATATTTGCCAAAACGCATCGGCTGACTTCCCTTTTCAGGGTCAATAACGGAAAGTCTGCGGTGAATCAGTGCCGTTGTCGGTGTAACATATTCACCCTTGGCATCAGGACCGCGCATTTTTAAGGTTTTGCTGATATTCTCTATCAACGTTTTTTCATTTCTTAAATCTATGGACGAAGTTAAAATTCCTGCGATTCCGCACATAAAATCACCTCATACACATTATATGCGCATTATTATAATCTTGTCATTAAAAGAACAATTTCAACCGCATATTTTGCCTTAAAACAGTCAATGTTAAGTTCAGTTGACAAATTTCAAGTGCAAATTGCTGGATTGTTAACCGCTTTTATGCTATATTTTTAGTGAGGTGATAAGATGACACTTGGTCAAAGATTATATGAAATGAGAAGATCAAAGGGACTGTCTCAGGAACAGGTTGCCGAGGTGCTCGGTGTAACAAGACAGACAATATCAAAATGGGAAACAGATCAGACAACACCTGATTTTGACAAAATACTGCCGTTATGCGAATTATACAATCTGACTACCGACGAGCTTTTAAAAGGTGAAGCCAGGCAGGAGAGCACAGAGAATTACAGCAATGAATATAAAAATGAAAATACAAATACCTATTATAACGAACAGAACAGATATGATATTCCGACTGATAA
Source organism: Eubacterium sp. (assembly GCA_029059925.1). GTDB lineage: Bacteria > Bacillota > Clostridia > Oscillospirales > Acutalibacteraceae > Eubacterium_R. The sequence goes on from JAIDVA010000194.1 coordinate 8,439, forward strand.
TGAACCTACTGCTGAGGAAAAGGCAATATATGAAAAAGGCAGGAGAAAATCAGCACTCATAATGGCTGTATCTATCTGTCTTTACATTTTATCTGTCATACCATTTTTTATTTTCAGTAATGAAAAAATCATGCTGCCGGCATTTTTCACTATCATTGCTGTGGCAACAATGATGATTGTTTTTGCAGCACTCTCAAAACCCAAAGCAATCAAAAGAACTGAAAAGCAGACAAAAGAGGATAAATTATATAAACAGATTACAAGCATTCTTTCAGGCATAATATTAATCATATATATGCTTATAAGCTTTGCTACCGGTATGTGGAACATCACATGGCTTATATGGGTGATTTACGCAATCATCTGCCAGATTATCAAATTAGTATTTATGCTCAAAGGAAGTGAAATTAATGACGAAGAATAACAAAGGCTTAATCATCACTGTTATCGCACTGCTTAGTATAATAGTATTGCTTTTAACAGGATTTATGGGATATGTAATTTTTACAAACGGCTCACATCTCGGCTTTTTTGACTGGAACAGAGAGTCAAAGGTAATATATGACGAAAGTTTTGACAGTACTGATATTTCAAAAATGGTAATTACATCCGAACTTGGCGACATTGACATTAAGCAAAGCAATGATGACAAAATACGCGTTATTGCAAACGGATATGATGAAAAGCTCTTCAAGCTCACAAATGAGGGAAATACTATTACCGTTAACAGCACAACAAGCTATCATAAAACAAAGGTATTCAATCCATTTGGCAATTATGGAAATATAGGAATTGATATTGATATTTACTTACCCTCAGGCTGTCTTGAAACGCTTGATATAAGCTCTGATCTTGGCGATGTTGATATTGAGTCGTCATTGGATATTGATTTGACAGTAAACTGCGATATGGGCAATATAACAGCAGAGAATCTGAGCGGAAAATTCGCTTTACACACAGATATGGGTGATATCGAAATTGAGCGGATCAACATAACTGCTGATTCATCCGCTACAAGTGATATGGGCGACATTGAAATTGAGCATACCAATGATATTAAAATCAATTATTCAACCTCTATGGGTGAATGTGATGTAAAAGATAAGAATTCATCCTCAGATATTATACTCACAGCGAAAACAAGCATGGGTGATGTGGAAATCGGATAAATATTATTTTTATCAAATAAGCGTTAACCAATTATAGTTTTATTTCACAATAAAAAGCGGTGAAAAGGTAAATTGAACAAGTCCGTAAAAAGTAGACAATAGAAAAAACAGACCCCCTATGGTAGAATAGAAAAGACTACCATAGGGGGG
>JAIDVA010000195.1 GCA_029059925.1 Eubacterium sp.
CTTACATACTGATTGCACTTTGTGTGATAATCATTGTTTTATTAATCGTTCTTTTGACAAGAAAGACGAAAGCGGACAATTCTGCACAGCTGCTTGACCAAAAGCTTGATATGAACGCAAAGCAAAGCTATGAGCAGATGAATTATCTTTCAAAGCAGATGCAGGGTCTGACCGAAAAAAACTATGAACAGCAAATCAAGCTGATTGAAACACTGAACAGTAATGCTGAAAGGCAAACAAGGCTGACAGGCGAAGCAATCAGCTCCATGCAGAAAAGCAATGAGGAAAAGCTTGAGCAGATGCGGAAAACCGTTGACGAAAAGCTGACGGAAACACTCAACCAAAGGCTCAACGCATCCTTCAAAACCGTATCCGAACAGCTGTCAAACGTATACAAAAGCCTTGGCGAAATGAAGGAGCTTTCGGCAGGTGTTACAGACAATGTAAAGGGACTGAACCGTGTTCTGACAAATGTAAAGAGCCGCGGAACATGGGCAGAGGTACAGCTTGGCAATATTCTTGACCAGACTATCCCGAATATGTACGAAACCAATGTGCAGACCAATCCGAAATATGCCGGCAGAGTTGAATTTGCCATTAAAATACCGAACAATGAAAACGGCAGCTTTACCTACCTGCCGCTTGACTCAAAATTCCCGATGGAGGATTATGCAAGGCTTTCTGCCGCATCCGAGGCAGGTGATCTTGAGGCACTTGAAAAGGCAAAAAAATCACTTGAGGCAACCATAAAGAATGAGGCAAAGCTGATTAAGCAGTATATCAGCTCGCCGGAAACAACACCGTTTGCAATTATGTATCTTGCAACCGAGGGACTTTATGCTGAGATTACAGCATCCAAAACAGGCATTGCAGAAAAGCTGCAGGCAGACGGAATTATGATTGCAGGTCCGTCAACAATCACAGCACTGCTCAACTCGCTTGCAATGGGATTCAGAACAATGGCAATCAACGAAAAGGCAAACGAGGTTTGGAAAATACTCGGTGCTGCAAAAACGCAGTATGACAAATTCGGTGATTTGCTTGCAAAGGCACGCAAAAAAGTTGAAGAGGCGGGCAAGGCACTTGACGAGGCAGACCATCGCAATAGTATAATTCAGAAAAATCTGCGCAAGGTTGAGACACTTGATTCAAACAATGCAGCAGATATTTTAGGAATAGAGGAATAGGCAAATGGAAATTAAGGAATATAACTGCCTTGCAGAGGATGCAATGACAGTCAGGCAGACAGTTTTTGTTGATGAGCAGGGCTTTAAGGATGAATTTGATGATATTGACGCAACTGCAACGCACCTTGTGGCATATGACAACGGTAAGCCGATTGCAACCTGCCGCTTTTTTTGGAGTGATGAAAGAAAGGCTTATTTAATCGGCAGGCTCGCGGTTGTAAAGGATTATCGAGGCAAGGCACTCGGTGCACTTATGATTGCGAAAGCTGAAGAACTGATCAAAGCAGACGGAGGAAAGGCTATTGAATTACATTCACAGGAGCAGGCAATGGGCTTTTATGAAAAGCAGGGCTACAGCGTCTGCAGCGAAATGGAATACGAAGAGCATTGCCCCCATTATTGGATGAGGAAGGAATTATAAATTATTGTTTATATTAGGATGTTACACACCCTAATAATCCGTTTTTAATTCGGTAAATATTTTAAATTTAATT
>JAIDVA010000196.1 GCA_029059925.1 Eubacterium sp.
TTCACTGCGAGCTCCGGCACTAATACATCCACCAAAGCAGGCTGACGAACTACGGGCACCTGTGTTAAGCTCATAAACAGTTAAAAGGTCTTTGAGTGCAGGATTGCCCTGCTCAAATAATAAGTCGATAACCTGACCGCCAATCATACCTGCTACACCTGAATTCTGGGAAAGCAGACTGATTGCCATAACCTTTTTATCATCGGATAAATCGCAGTCACTTACAATTTCAAAAGCATGTGTCAATAAAGCATCACCTGCAAGCAGAGCGGTTGCCTCATCAAATTGTTTATGACAACTTGGTTTACCGCGTCGTAAATCATCATTATCCATACAGGGTAAATCATCGTGTATCAGGCTGTAGGTATGGATATATTCAAGTGCACATGCAAGTGCAAGACAATCATCTCTTGAACCTCCGCATGCTCTTGCGAATTCGAGAGCGAGAACAGGTCTTATTCTTTTTCCACCATTGATGAGACTGTATCGCATCGCCTCGGCAACGCTGAACTGTCCATCCTTAGCATCAGGTATATAGGATAGAAGCGAATTTTCTACCTTTCGTATATCATTTTTTAATATATTATCAAATTCAAAATCAGTCATAATTACTCCTTGAAAAGCAAGTGATAATAATTTGAAATAGTTTTGATTGGAACACTACTTGCTTAATTCTGTTATTTTTTGTTCAGCCTCTTTTAACTTCAATGAGCAAAAGGCTGTCAGCTTAGTTCCTTCTTCAAACAGCTTCATACTCTCATCAAGAGAGACTTCATTTTTATCTAAAGCGTCAACAATTTCTTCGAGTCTTTTAATTGCTGCTTCATAAGTCATTTCATTATTTTCAGTCATATTTTACCTCATTAACTGTACAATTGGCATTACCGCCATTAAGTGCTAAAGTGATTCTGTCGCCAGAGTTAAGCTGATTAACACTTTTAATCAATTTATTATTATCATTATTTTTTACAACAGCGTATCCCCTGCTCAAAACAGCAAGTGGACTTAAGGCATCGAGCCTGCCTGCAAGCTGACCAAGCTTAAGATGATTTGTTTGTAAGCAGCGTTCAAAAGAGATTTTTATGTCACTTTCAAATGCTTTTACATCATCCAAATAAGATTTATAGTATTCATTTGGTGATGCCAGAGC
>JAIDVA010000197.1 GCA_029059925.1 Eubacterium sp.
GGGCATAACCTCCTCTTGTCCATTTTGCAGTCAGGTTTAAAACACCTTCTTTTGCGAACATTTTATAGAGTTCTTTTGTTGTAAAAAATGTAAACTCGTATTCTTTGCAAGACCAACCAAAGAAGATATATCCTTCTTTTTCAGGAATTGGCAAATCAATAATATCAGTTGTACTGCCGATTTGCATACTTTCTGTATCACAGATTCCGCCTGCAGCATCAAAATTTATAGTCAGCAACCTGTTCCATTTTGCAACAACAACTGCATCCTTATCTAAATTATAGATTGTGGTACTTTTAAGCGGCGTTTCAATTTTCTTTCCGTTTTCGCGGTAATAGCTGATATCAACATTATACCAACCGACAAATTCATACCCTTCCTTGCTTACAACAGGCAGTTCACCAATCGGCTTGCCGTATGTAACCGTTTTTGAATATTTATAGCTGTCATCACCGCTTATTTCAAAGGTTAATGTATAGGTTTGATTAACCATCTCATCCGTCGGCTGATTTACGGTATTATCTGTATCAGGCACACTCGGTTGGACAGCCTCAGGCTTTTCCTCCTCCGATTGCTCTGTATTATTCTGCGGCGGCGCTTTGTTGACAATATTCTTTATCTGATTTTCCATTATTTCCGCAGGCTGTGTTACAGTTTCTATTTCCTGCAGATTATCCGATTTTTCATAAGGAATTCTGTCTATCGTTACTTCATTTCTGTTATCGGCATTTGCAATGATTCCCCAATCCTCAAGCTTTTCAGTGATTGTATCCATAACCTCTTGTGCAATATTATAGTCAAACACCTTTGCAATTACAGTGTTGGCTGTAAAGGCAGAAAACAGAATTATTGCCGCAATAATTGATGCGCGCAAGCCACGGCTGAGATAACTGAAACCGCTCTTAGTGCAGGCAGCCATAATTTTTTCACTGCTGATAAGCGGAATGATTACAGCAAAACCATCGTCATCCTGCTGCTCAAGCTCAATAAGCATATTTGTGCACTCTTCAATCAGGTCACAATCCATTTCATCTATATCTTTAACAAGCTCTTCATCAATCATCTGATTGAGCATAGCCTTAAGTTCTGAATTAAAGTTATTTTCATTAAAAAGAGAATTAACAATTTTTTCGTTAACCAAAGTGTTCATAGCGTTCTCCTTTCTATTCTAAGCTAATAGAATTTTTTATTTTCTCCCGCAGTCGCTGCAGGCGTTTGGCAACGGCAGGCCTTGTAAGGTTAAGCCGCTTTGCCGTTTCATCTATTGTCAGATCATATATGTATTTATATTTGAGCAGCTTCTGCTCGTCAGGACTAAGCAAATCGTTAAGACGCTTATTTAACAAATCATAGTCGATATCACTGTCAATGTTATTCTGATTGTCAACCGCTTTGTCCTCATATTCGGATATAGGCACTGTTTTACTGCTTTCCTTTGCTCTTGACTCAATCGCCTTCATAACAAAGTTTGATGCAGTTTTATATAAAAAAGCGCGCGGATTATTGATTTCTTCTTTAGTCAGCATACGCTTGTACAAAACCATAAAAGCATTCTGCATACAGTCCTCAGCACTGCTGCTGTCACCAAGCTTTACCAAGCAGAACTTGTAGATTGCACTTTTGTATTCGTTATATATTTGTGTAAATCTATCCTGCAAAGCTTTTTTATTGTCCTTGCTATCCAAATAACCACCTCCTTCTCATAGGTAAAATGAACTGAAAGGATAATTTCTGCTCTTACCCTTATATAGTAGTTCCTTTTGTAACAAAAAAGTTGACACTATTTTATAATATACTTTAATTTTATTATTTTCAACAAGTAAATTATTGTTTATCGTAGGGGCGAACAACGTTCGCCTGTGGGCACAACGATAATGTTGGCGGGCGCACACTGTGCGCCCCTACGAATGATGTTTGATACACCATTTAAATTATACCGCTAAACAATAATTTCATAAATAAAACCGCTTCAAGTTTGAAGCGGTTTTATTTATGAACAACTATTAAATTTTAATTCACACCCAATCAGGTATTTCGTCGGCAGGAATCATTCTTGAGACATAGCCTGAATTTTTATAATGTACCATAACAATATAGTCATTACCATTGGTAAAATAATAATTTCGCGACTTAGCCATAAGTTCATTCATTTTATCGGTATCGTCAACAGTAATACCATTCTCGAAATAATCTGTCATCAGTGTGTTATAGTAACGATTATTATACATTTCATAACCGCCGTCTTCATATTTATAAACCTCTGTATAAAGCTGATTCGAGGTCATAAACTGATGTGATATCACCGAATCACTGCCCCAGGTTTCAAACTGCTTAGCCCTTACAGTACCGCATTTTTCAAGGCTGATTGAGAGAATTTCATCCTCCTGCGGTGCAAGTAAATCGTACTCACCTGTTGATTTAAGATAATTTACTGTATTGGTCATGGACGGATAAATATAATAGCCGCCCTCATAACCGGATTCATAGACATCTGCACCAAGCTCATTCATCAGCAAAGTCTCAGCTCTATCATTATAGTCATCTTCATTATACTCACATGAGCTGAAGAACAAGCCACCTATTGCAGCCTCGCTCGGCTTATAGCGCTGTTCATAGTTCTGTGATAATAAATCCGTCAGAAGTGCCTGCCTTAACTCAGGCGTATTTTTAATCAGATTACCGTTTATCATACCGTCTGATGCTACTGCATAAATTCTGCCACCCTGTAATACATAAGCAACTGACTTTTCATCAATATATCCGAACAGAGTGCCGGTATCAAACAGCAAATCCTCCGTCTTCCTGCTCATCGGTGCATCTTTAACATTTCCTGTCAAAAGATAAGTAAGCTCATCTCTTACAGCCTTGCTGTCACGCAGTGAAAGAATGCGATATGATGCATCGTAATCCGTACTATCATAAAATCTGCTGACAACCTTACCGTTTTTCAGCTTGTAATAAACACAAACACTGTTGCCTGTCATATTATCGGTTTTCTTAACAAGTTCCTTGTTGATATCGGTAAAGAGCTTTAAATCCTCTTCATCATCAAAAATGCCGATTGCACTGTTTTCTAAATAATAATTCGAAAAAATATCATCATAGTATGAATCCTTTTCCGGAACAATATCAAATTCACTTGCTGCAGCATCAATTACACTCGTTGTAATAATTGCTTTATCGATTTTATCAACCTCAGGCACATATGTTGAGTAGCCGAAAGCACCTGTGCAAAGAATATAGGTAAATACCACCACACCGCAGACTGCGGAGAAAGGAATTGCAAGCTCCTTAATCTTATGCTTAATTGTTCTTCTGCATATAGATATGATAGAAAAGTACATACCCATTACAATAAGTACACCCACTGCCACTGTAATTGCAATGTTTGCCGTGCGGCTTAAATCGCTGTAAACAAAGCTTACTGCATCAACCCAGAATGCACACGCAGCAATAATACAGATTATTGTAAAGAAACGCGGTACAAAAGCACTTGCACCATGAACACCTGCATTCTCCGCCTTGATTTTTATAAACAGGCTTCTTGCAATACATATAAAACACACACTGATTGCAGCCCACACAATAATCGGGAGAATATAATCAAAGGTCAGCTCCTTGTAATTCCTGTTGGCAGTATCCATACTCCAATACTCAACATTCTGATTAACACGGTAAACAAAATTAAAAATATTATCGCTGATTGAATACTCTGCACCGTAAGCCTTGCCAATAAGCAGTGGATTAATGATTGATGTGTAGTGAAAAAGGCTCGGCTGAGTAAATTGCGTACTATCATAATAGGAAAACAAATCATTATGATTATAGCCATTTAAAAATGCTCTGCAGAAAGAATCAACGAAATATACAATCACACTCGGTGCACCAAACGCCGCCGCACCAAAGAATAAAGACTCAATAACAGTACTGCACAATACCATTGCAACCGACATGATTGCAAAGCCTGTAAAAATATAAACAAAGGTCAATGCAAACAAGGCAAGTGCACATTTTATTACATAGCCTGCATTTCCAAGAAAAGCGATATTCATAATCATGTCAATCATAATCGGAACAGCTGTTGATACGGCTATCATTAATGTACCGGCTAATACCCTGTTTTTATAGAGCGTACGCCTGTCAACACTTGTGCTGAAAAAAACGTTAACTGCCTTTTTACTTGTTATAAAGCTGAAAGATATAATGGCAAAAAGTATACCCAGCAGCAAAAAGTATATTCCTACATATTCGCCGCTGTATATATCCATACCGGTCAGTGCCAATACAACTTCCTTACGCAGTCTTTCAATATTCATGTTGCTGTCAAAATAATATGAAAAGACTGTACTCAGCGGTGCAATAACAAACAGAATTAAAGATGAAAGAAAGGTCAGAACTGTAGGTATTATGATCTTTTTGAGTGCAAGCCTAAAATCATACGCAGCGGCTTTTTTATTCGCTGAAAATTGCGGAGATGTCATACTTCCTATCCTCCATTTCATTCAAAAATACCTCTTCAAGTGAAAGTGTAACACAATCCATATGAATAGGACCGAGTGACTCGAGCAGCATTTTATCAAGAGCACTGCTGACAATGATTGTAACCATTCGGTTATCAATCCGGATATCCCTGTATTCGATATTTGAAAATTCATATTCAAAAACATCTCTGTTGAATATGAGCCTGTATTTTTTATATGCACTGCTGACATCATCAACAGAAACATTGAGTGCAAGACTTTTGCCGTTAATAAGTGCAACGTGGTCGCAAAGGTCGGCAACCTCCTGCAAATTATGACTGCTCATAAGAATAGAGCACTCCGTCTCTGCCATATATTCAATAAACAGTCTTTTGCACAGATTACGCTTTTGAGGATCAATTCCGTCAAACACCTCATCAAGCAGCATAAACTTAGGTCTTGTTGACATAGCAAGGATAATTTCTGCCTGTCTTTGCATACCCTTTGAAAAGGATTGCAGGTTTTTATTCAAATCAAGACCCATAGCCTCTGCCATTCTGAAGAAAATCTTTTCAGAAAAATGCTCATAATAGCCCTTATAAAAATCCTTCATTTTAAGCAGGGATGCACCTCTCGGGAAATAAAGCACATCCGGCACAAAGAAAATATTACTTCGCAAACTGCCATTATCATAAATATTTTTACCGTCAATTAAAACAGCGCCGCTGTCGGGAGCATATATACCGGCACAGGTTTTAAGAAGCGTTGTTTTTCCGGCACCATTATAACCGACAAGACCGTAGATAGAGGACTTGTCAATATGGAGTGATATGTTTTCTATGACAGTGAAATCACCGAATTTTTTCGTAACATTATTAATATCAATCATTTATATCACCGGCCTTATATATTTCATCAATTAATGATTTTAAGTCTTCTATGCTTACACCTTTAGCCTTACCCGACTTAATAACAATCCTTATATCCTCAATAGCAGATTCAACAATTCTGTTATTACCAATCGGCTTTTCGCTGACAAAATTGCCCTTGCCCTGAACTGTATAGATAACCTTATCCTTTTCAAGCTCGGCAAATGCATGCTTAATCGTATTAACATTAATGTTAAGCTCGTTTGACAGACTCCTGATTGACGGCAGCTGGTCGTGCGGCGCATAAACCCCGGCATTAATCAGCATAATAATCTGTTCTTTGATTTGCTCATAAATCGGAACACGGCTGTGTAAATCAATTAAAATCATTATTATCACTCCCTTCAAAAACGGATTTCACTGTGCTACTGTAGCTATCACAGTTAGAATGTAACATAATTACGTTCTCTTGTCAATAATATGTATAAATTATTTCTTATATAAATGTCAAAAATACTGATGATAAATTATTGTTTATATTAAATGCTGGTCAAACAATCGCAAGGAACGATGTGAACCCTTTTGTCACTGCGTGACATTTCCCCTGACAGGGGAATAACATCGTTCCGTTTACACATTTTGATGTGATTCGGTGCGATGTGGGCATCGCACCCTACGAAAGTGTAGATTATGTGATTCGTAGGGGCGCACATTGTGCGCCCGCCAACATTATCGTTGTACCAACGGGCGAACGCTGTTCGCCCCTACGATAAACTATAATTTATAAACCAATGACCCGCTGATATAAAATCAGCAGGTCAATATGTTATACTATAATATTAATCTTCGTTATCCGCACTGTCATCATCCTCAGGCTCCTCCTCGGTTGTGGAAGCCGCGGTTGTTTTAGGCTTATTATACTTACTGTTTGTAGTATAGTTAACAGTACCGTTAACCGACCTTTTAAGGATATATGAGCTTCCGTCTTTTGACACCTGAATATCAACATCTCCGACATCGATATCATCTGCAGCATAAACCTCACAAATCAGAGTGCCTTTAGATGCAGACACACTCAATCTGATATCCGCACCTGAATTGTTTTTAAACTGGAAATCCTGTGTATTCCACTGCACAGTTGCATCTGCACCAAGCGGAACATAGCTGATTTCAAGCGAATGACAGGCACGCACGGTTATATCCATATTGGCACGCAGAGCAGCCTGGAAAATTGTTGAGCTGACCTGGCAGATACCTCCGCCAAGACCGTCAACAAACTCATCGCCCTTAACAACCTTTGCCTCCTGATATCCGGCAAGCACGGTTCTTTTGCCGACTGTCTGGTTGAACGAAAAGGTTGCACCATCGGGAATTTTAAGGTTGTCCAGCTTGCTTACAGCATTATTTATATTCACCGTTCTTGTAGAATTTGATGAATCGTAATATGTAGTATAGGTTGACAGCTTATAAGGATAGCTGCCATCCTCATCCTTTATAAGAGCAGGATAAACCGTATTCGTTGCTGACTCCTTGAAGGTTGTATTAACATCCTCGGTGGTTCGGGTTGTTGTGGTAGTTGTAGTAGTCGGTGCAGTTGTTGATTCTGTTGTTGCATTAACATCGGCAGTTTCGCTGCACCCTGCAAAGGTCAGGGACAGCATAACCGCGATTAAAACGATTGCTAAAAGCTTTTTCAATTATTTTTTCTCCTTGTAAGGCTTCTTGATATCTACCCAGCCTTCCTTTATCACTTGTCTTGCACGTGCAATTGAGAGTGCTTTTTCAGGAATACTGTCTGTAATGGTTGAGCCTGCTGCAATATATGCCTGCTCACCCACCTCAACAGGTGCAATCAGATTTGTATTGCAGCCGATAAAAGCACCGTCGCCGATTTTACAGCGTGACTTATTCTTCCCATCATAATTGCATGTAACTGTTCCGCAGCCGAAGTTGACATCGCTGCCGACATCACTGTCACCGATATAAGTGAGGTGTGCACTCTTTGAGCCTTCGCCGACTGTTGAGTTTTTAACCTCAACGAAGTTGCCAATATGAACACCTTTTTTTAGTGTGGAATTTGCACGCACCTTAACAAACGGACCTGCATCAACTCCATCCTCAACGGTGCTGTCAAGAATCTTGCAGTTATCAAGAACAACATTGTCACCGACTGTTGAATTGTCGATATAGGTATTCGGTCCGATTGTGCAGTTGCTACCGATAACGGTATCGCCAAGAATAATTGTATTCGGCATAATAACGGTTGAATTGCCGATTTTGACATCCTTGCCGATAATAACACCGTCTGTGCACGGAATATCAACACCGTCAAGCATAAGCTTTGTGTTAATATTTCTTCTCATAATATTATTCAGGTCATTAAGCTGCTTTCTGTCATTTGCGCCAAGTATAACCTCGCTGTTTTCAACAACATATGCACCTGCATTTTTGCCTGCAGAAATGAGTATTTCAAGTGTATCAGTCAGATAATACTCATTCTGGGCATTATTATTTGTGATATTGCCGAGTGCATAAAGCAAATCAGCACCGTAAAACCAGTAGCATCCTGCATTTGACTCGTTAATCTTCTTTTCCTCAGGTGTAGCATCCTTATGCTCAACAATTCTTAAAAGTGTACCGTTTTCATCTCTCTTGATATGGCCGATACCCTCGGTATCATCAACAAGTGCACTGATCAGTGTAATTGAATTACTATTCTCTTTATGATAAGCATATGCTTTGTTGATGGTTTCGGCATCCATAAGCGGACCATCACCATTGAGAATAAGAATATCATCCTCTGTATGCTCTTTGATAAAATCTGTTGCCTGCATTACTGCGTGACCTGTGCCAAGCTGCGGCTGCTGCAAAGCAGTTTTGATATCAGAGGAGAGATAAGCCTCAACCTCTTCATGCTTATAGCCTGTAATTACGCAGATGTCCTCGGCCCCTGCCTCTTTAACTGCATCAACAACGTGGCCGATCATCGGCTTGAATATTACATTGCACATAACCTTAGGGCAGTCTGCCTTCATTCGTGTACCTTTACCGCCTGCAAGAATTATAGCACATTTCATATATTTTTCCTCCATTAATCTATGAATACATATCTTCCTTTTTACAATTATGCACCAAAACTATATATTTTTCAAGACAAATCATAATAAAGATTAAAAATTAACAAAAAATGTTTGTAATTTATCCTATATTATGTTATAATGCTATCGCATTATACCTTAGCTATAATAGGTGACTCAGCTTATGAGGCTATGCGTATAGTATTCCAAATCAGTTATTTATTATTTAGGAGGTATTTCCCAATATGGCAAACAAGTATTGCTACCTTTTTTCAGAAGGTAATGCTACAATGAGAGAGCTCCTCGGCGGTAAGGGTGCAAACCTTGCAGAAATGACCAACATCGGTCTTCCTGTACCACAGGGTTTCACAATTACAACAGAGGCTTGTACTCAGTACTACGAAGACGGTCGTAAAATCAATGATGATATTATGGCTGAAATCAACGAGTACATTGTAAAGATGGAAGAAATCACAGGCAAGAAGTTCGGTGATAAGGAGAATCCTCTCCTCGTTTCAGTTCGTTCAGGTGCAAGAGCATCAATGCCTGGTATGATGGATACAATCCTTAACCTTGGTTTAAATGAAGAGGTTGTTAACACAATCGCTGAAAAATCAGGTAACCCACGTTGGGCTTGGGACTGCTACAGAAGATTCATCCAGATGTATTCTGACGTAGTTATGGAAGTTGGTAAGAAGTATTTTGAAGTTCTTATCGACGAAATGAAAGAAAAGAGAGGCGTTACTCAGGACGTTGAGTTAACTGCTGAAGATCTTAAAGAGCTTGCTGCTCAGTTCAAGGCTGAGTACAAAGACAAGATCGGCGAGGACTTCCCGGCTGATCCTAAGGAGCAGCTTATGGGTGCAGTTAAGGCTGTATTCCGTTCATGGGACAACCCTCGTGCAAACGTATACCGTCGTGACAACGATATTCCTTACTCATGGGGTACTGCTGTTAACGTTCAGTCAATGGCATTCGGTAACATGGGTGACGATTGCGGTACAGGTGTTGCTTTCACACGTGACCCTGCTACAGGTGCAAAGGGTCTCTTCGGTGAGTTCCTTACAAACGCACAGGGCGAGGACGTAGTTGCAGGTGTTCGTACACCAATGCACATTTCAGAGATGGAGCAGAAGTTCCCTGAAGCATTCGCTGAGTTCACAGAGGTTTGCAAAACTCTTGAGAATCACTACAGAGATATGCAGGATATGGAATTCACTGTTGAGCACGGTAAGCTCTTCATGCTTCAGACACGTAACGGTAAGAGAACAGCTCAGGCTGCTCTTCAGATTGCATGTGACCTTGTTGACGAGGGCATGAGAACAGAGGAAGAGGCTGTTGAAATGATCGACCCTCGTAACCTCGACACACTCCTTCACCCACAGTTTGACGCTGCTGCTCTTAAGGCTGCAACTCCTGCCGGTAAGGGTCTCGGCGCTTCTCCAGGTGCTGCTTGCGGTAAGGTTGTATTCACAGCTGACGATGCAGTTGCTTGGAACGAGAAGGGCGAGAAGGTTGTACTTGTTCGTCTTGAGACTTCACCTGAGGATATCACAGGTATGAAGGCTGCTCAGGGTATCCTTACAGTTCGTGGCGGTATGACATCACACGCTGCTGTAGTTGCTCGTGGTATGGGTACATGCTGCGTATCAGGCTGCGGCGACATCAATATGGACGAAGAGAATAAGAAATTTACACTCGCTGGTAAGGAATATCACGAGGGTGACTATATTTCAATCGATGGTTCAACAGGTAACATCTATGAGGGTATCATCCCAACTGTTGACGCTACAATCGCAGGCACATTCGGCAGAATCATGGGTTGGGCTGACAAGTTCAGAACACTTAAGGTTCGTACAAACGCTGATACTCCTGCTGATGCTAAGAAGGCAAGAGAGCTTGGTGCTGAGGGTATCGGTCTCTGCCGTACAGAGCATATGTTCTTTGAAGAGGACAGAATTGCTGCATTCCGTGAAATGATTTGTTCAGACACAGTTGAAGAGAGAGAAGCTGCTCTTGAGAAGATTCTTCCTTATCAGCAGAATGACTTTGAGGCTCTTTATGAGGCACTTGAGGGCTGTCCTGTAACAATCCGTTTCCTTGATCCACCTCTCCACGAGTTCGTTCCTACAGAGGAAGAAGATATCAAGAAGCTTGCTGGCTCACAGGGCAAGAGCGTTGAAGATATTAAAGCTATCATCGCATCTCTCCACGAGTTTAACCCAATGATGGGTCATCGTGGTCTCCGTCTTGCAGTAACATATCCTGAAATTGCTAAGATGCAGACAAAGGCTGTTATCCGTGCAGCTATCAACGTTCAGAAGGCTCACGCTGACTGGACAGTTGCTCCTGAAATCATGATTCCGCTTGCTTGCGACACTAAGGAGCTTAAGTATGTTAAGGATATGGTTGTTGCAACTGCTGATGCTGAAATCGCTGCTGCAGGTGTTGAGATGAAGTACGAAGTTGGTACTATGATCGAGATTCCTCGTGCTGCTCTTACAGCTGACGAAATCGCTAAGGAAGCTGAGTTCTTCTGCTTCGGTACTAACGACCTTACTCAGATGACATACGGCTTCAGCCGTGACGATGCTGGTAAGTTCCTTGATGCTTACTATGATGCAAAGATTTTCGAGAACGATCCATTTGCTAAGCTCGACCAGACAGGTGTTGGCCAGCTTATGAAGATGGCTGTTGCAGGCGGTAAGGCTACTCGCCCAGAGATTCACTGCGGTATCTGCGGTGAGCACGGCGGTGACCCAAGCTCAGTTGAGTTCTGCCACGAGATTGGTCTTGATTATGTATCATGCTCACCATTCAGAGTTCCAATTGCTCGTCTCGCTGCTGCTCAGGCTGCAATCAAGTCAAACAAGTAATTAAATAAATTACAAAATAGTAAGAGGATAGCTTAACCGCTATCCTCTTTTTATATACAAAGCAAAAGCACCCGACATTAAAGCTGAGGTGCTGCAACGCGGTTTTGCTTAAAGTAGAGTACCTTTGTAATTACTATATTATATTAAGTATCAAGAGAAATATAGTTCCAATCTGTAACATCAGAAATTAACCATTCAAGACCACGCCGTCTTTCAACAACAACATCCTTATTAAGCTCACCGATTGGAGTATCGGGGCGGATTCTTTTTTCTGTTGTTGCCCAATGATAACGATAGTACAAATCAAGCATATCCAAAATTTCTTCAGTATTTCTCAGCTTACATTTTGATTTGAATTCATCATAGCTTTTACAATCTCCAACCAGAGTAATCGCCTTTTGACAATCGCAGATATCTTTAGGATATTCAAATCCAATATCATCTATCAAACCGAGTGCCCATACCAATGACCAATAAGTCTCATACGTCCATACAACATCTATAACATCCTGCTTGCTGTAATGTCCGAAAAACACCTTCTTCTCCTTACTCAGCAAATCCTTCTGCACACCGAATTCCTTAAGGAGCTTATAGAACATTTCTTTTGACTGTTCATAATTATCAGTATCAGCATCCATTGCAATCTGCGTTGACAAAAGACAGGCAATGGCTCTTTTACAAATTTCATCCATATCCTTTAGCTTTACCTGTGAACCATCCTCTAAAACAGGCAGATTTTCATAGCAGGCTATTCCTCTGTCCTTAATCTTTTTATTAGATACAGCTCTCCTTTGCTCAGGAGTTTTGATGCTTTTTCATTTAAATTTATCAAACAAGCCCATATTAAACACCTTTAATATTATTATAATTATCGTTTAGCGCAGTAAGTCGTAAGTAATAATTAAACAATCGTGCATTATTAATATAAACTATAATTTGATATTATGCAATAAATTATTTATAATACTAATTGTAACCACATTGACAATTGTATTTTTTATTGTTATACTAAAAAAGTAAAAATATGTCGAGTTATAATGTTATATCAATGAAGGTGTAGGAATATGAATAAAAACAGAGTTCAGGTAAAAATTGCCGGTGCAAGCTATACAATTGTTACTGAGGATGACCCGCAGTATGTTGAGGAGCTTGCTGAAAATATCAGTCTCGAAATCCGTTCAATATGCAATGCAAATCCGTCTTTGTCAATGACACAGGCTGCTGTGCTTGTTGCACTTGACGAGGCAGATTCATACAAAAAGGCATCTGCATCTGCAGACAATCTCAGAGTGCAGATTAAAGATTATCTTGAAGAGAGTGCAAGAGCAAAGATGGAGGTTGAGGTTGCAAGACGCGAGGTTGAAAGACTTAACCGCGAAATTGCCGATTTAAGAGAAAAATTAAACAACAGATAAGGAAAAATATGAAATATGAAATTTTGGCTCCTGCTGGTAGTATGGAGTCTTTGATTGCCGGTGTACGCAGTGGAGCAAACGCAGTTTACCTTGGTGGTAAAATGTTTAATGCCCGCCGTAATGCCGGCAATTTTGATGATGAAGAGCTGAAAAATGCAGTTGAATACTGCCACAAAAGAGGTGTTAAGGTTTACTTAACACTTAATATTCTCGTATCCGATAATGAAATGAAAAGCGCCTATGATACAGTCAGGTATGCGCTCGGCGTTGGTGTTGATGCATTCATTATTCAGGATATCGGTACAGCAAAAATGATAAAAGAGCATTTTCCGCAGGCGAAACTGCACGGCTCAACCCAGATGAGCATAATGACACCTGCAGGTGCAAGATATGCAAAATCGCTTGGCTTCAGCCGAATTGTTCTGCCGCGTGAAATGAGTCTTGACGAAATCAAAGAAATAAGAAAAAGTACCGATTTAGAACTTGAAATATTCATACACGGTGCACTTTGCATGTCTGTATCAGGTCAGTGTTACCTTTCATCTATGCTTGGCTCTCGCAGCGGCAACAGAGGCTTATGTGCTCAGCCGTGCCGTCTGCCATTTACGGCAAAGGGTGACAAAAGCGAGTGTGCATTATCACTCAAGGATCTCAGTCTTATTGAGCATCTTGAAGAGCTTGACGGCATAACCTCATTAAAAATTGAGGGCAGGATGAAAAGGCCTGAATATGTCAGTGCATCCGTTACCGCAGTGAAAAAAGCGAATGACGGCACTTATACAAGCTCAGACAGTTTTAATCTGCGCTCTGTATTTTCACGCAGCGGCTTCACAGACGGATATCTCACTGCCGCACGCGGCAAGACAATGTTCGGCACAAGACAGAAGGAGGACGTTATTTCTGCAAATAATGTGCTCAAAGCAATCAGTCATAACTATGACAATGAAAATCCTCTGCTGCCGATTGATATGCACTTTATATGTAAAAAGGATTCACCCTGCACATTAAGTGCTGCCGCACTTGGAAAAACAGTCACTGTTACGGGAGATATTCCCGAAGCTGCTATAAACAAGCCTATGACTGCCGAAGGTCTTAAACAGCGTTTGTCAAAGCTTGGAGGAACTCAGTTTTTTGCAAACGATATCAGCATTGAGCTTGATGACGGATTAATCATCCCTGTATCAAAAATCAATGAGCTGAGACGAAAGGCTGTTGAACTGATTGAAGTACTGCCCGAAATTACAGTAGAGTCAAAACCCTTTGAGCAGAAAAATTTTGAACAAAAGAACAGGGTGCCGTATCTCACCGCATCCTTTAGAAATGCTGAACAGATTCCCGACAAGCATCCATTCAAGCATGTTTTTATTCCGCTTGATTCAAGCCTTGAGGATTTTGTTGATAACCGAGCAGGCGTTGTGCTGCCACGCGGTTTGTTCGGAATAGAGAATGATATAAAAGCACGTCTTGAAAAGCTGAAAAAAGCAGGTGTAGCAAAAGCACTCTGCGGCAATATCGGCTCATATCAATTGGCAAAGGAAATGGGATTTGAAGTATTCGGTGATTTCGGACTGAATATTTATAACAGCGAAAGTGCACAGCAAATAAGCAATCCGATTCTATCCTTTGAACTGACAATGGAACAAGCAAATAAGATTAATGCAGAAAACACAGGTGTTATTGTATACGGTCATGTACCGCTTATGCTTACCAGAAACTGCCCTATTAAATCGAGTATAGGCTGCTATGAATGTAATATGCAGGGCAGACTTACGGACAGAAAAGGGTATGAATTCCCGATTATCTGCTCAGACTATCCCTGTGTTGAGCTTCTTAACCCTATTCCAATATACATGTCAGACAGAATAAATGAAATCAAAACAGATTTTGCACACTTTTACTTTTCAACAGAAACTTTAGAAGAGGTTGAAAAAATTATTGAAATGCACGACAAAGGTGTTAAACCTGATTTCAAATATACAAGAGGATTATATCAGAGAGGAACACTTTAATAATGATAATACTTGCATCAAAATCACCAAGAAGAAAAGAGCTTTTATCACTTATTACAGGGGATTTTGTTATTAAAACTGCTGATGTTGATGAAACGCTGCCCAAAGATATCATGCCGGACAAGGCTGTTGAATATTTGTCAAAAATAAAGGCAGAACCATTTAACAACGGCTCCGACACCATAATCGGCGCAGACACAGTGGTGGCAATTGACGGAATAATCCTCGGCAAGCCGGAAAACCGTGATGATGCTTTCAATATGCTTAAAATGCTGAGCGGAAAATATCACAGCGTTTTTACAGGTGTTACTGTAATAAAACCGGATAACACAATCACCTTTTCGATTGAAACAAAGGTTAAATTTTTCGATTTAACAGATGAAGAAATAAACAGCTACATAAATACTGACGAGCCATATGACAAAGCAGGCAGCTATGGAATACAGGGAAAAGGTTCATTGCTTGTTGAAAAAATCGATGGAGATTACTTTAATGTAGTCGGTCTGCCCATAAGCACCTTAAACAAATATTTGTAATAGACACAAGCGCAGCATTTTGGCGAATTTAAGGTAATCACCAGAAATATGTCTTAAATTGCACTTGAATTTTTTTGATTTTCGTGGTATTATATATTCGAAGATTTATTAAATATTATTAAACAGTGAGCAACCGTTCACCATAACTCAGCAAATATTTCACGCGAATTTTTACTGATTTTGAAAGGAGACAGTTATGGCAGCAGATTTACATTGTCATACTAAATTAAGCGACGGTTCAGTCGGCATTGAAGATTTAATTGTTATAGCACAGAAGAGCGGAATAGATACTATTGCCATAACTGACCATGATTGCCTTGCAGGCACAGTAAGAGGTCAGGTAATCGGCAAGCGTTACAGCGTTAGAGTTATTCCCGGCGTTGAACTGTCAGCATTTGACAGTGAAGCAGGCAAAAAAGTACACATTCTTTGTTACCTTGCAGAAAAACCGGACAGACTTGAGGGGCTTTGCAAGCGAACCTCAGTTGCAAGAAAAAGAGCAGGACAGATTATGATGCTCAAGGTTGCAGCACGTTTTCCTGTATCAAACGATTTTATAATCAATCACGCATCAGGTTCCACAAACCTTTTCAAACAACATATTATGCACGCACTTATGGATGCCGGTTATACAAACAAAATCTTCGGCGACCTTTATCATGTTCTTTTTGACAGTGACAGCGAAACCAACCTTCTCGCTCCGGTTAAGTATCCCGAGATTAACGAGGTAATTGAAGAGGTACATAACGCAGGCGGTATTGCCGTGCTTGCGCATCCATCAACCTTTGACAACTTTGATGAGATTGATAAATACATTGAGCTTGGTCTTGATGGTATCGAGGCTTGGTATCCATCTGCAACCGATGAGGATATCGAAAGAGTGAGCAAAATCTGCAAAAAGAACAAGCTTCTCATGACAGGTGGCTCAGATTTCCATGGAATTTACGGAGATAAAACTGTTACCCTTGGCAGCTGCACAACACCTGATGAACATATGGACAAGCTCCTCGGTTATAAAGCAAAGAAAAAACGAGCACGGCGAAGAGCTGAAAAAGAAGCAGCAGAAAAAGCAGCAGCAGAAAATTTATAATTTCACATAAAAAACACGGATAGATTAATATAAATCATCATAACGAAGTAAACCACAAACATTTTTGTTTGTGGTTTTTTATCTGGAATTTGTATATTAAAATCCGATGCTAGCTACAGTATTACGTTTACGATTTACACAATAAACAGGAATTTATATATTACTGTACAATAAAAAAATTGTTTATGTACGAATAAACACATAAAAATTAGGTTTCATACCACCATAAATATAGTTGCCCATTTTCCACTCCATAAACAAATACTCTGTACCATTTATAACATATATTTCATAAGCAGACACAGTTGTACGATGTAGGTTAATAACAGAACCTTTCGTCCATTTGTCGTGCCATATCTCATCCATATAAGTCTGTATGAGTCTGCCATCAGGGAAAAATTTTATTTCTTTCAGATAAAGACCGTGACTCTCATTATCAGGAGAAAAGCTTTCTATTGTATCAACAAACCCAACAGACTTCCATTTCCCAAGCACTCGCTCATCGTAAATAAATGGGAGGTTAATATCATCGTGTTTTCCAAGAGTTGCCTTTGTGTAGTGTTTGCAATTAACTTTGACGAAAATTTCGGTCTTATTGTCAAGTCTGAAAAAAAGGTATTCCTTGTTATCAATTTGATGAATATCGTATTTATATGTAATGATAGGCTCATCACCGCCGTAATGTATCAAAAGAATACCCTTTGTCCAACCTTCAAATATCCAGTAAGGTTCACCATTAGGCAAAAAATACAATGTATCATATTCACCGCTTTTTTCGTTCAAATCATCAAGAGAGGTGCAATGTGTATTTCCAATCCAACCGATATTATTCCATTTCCCAATCACAACCTTATCATTTATAAATTCCATTCCATTTGCAATTTTCATTTTACTTCTCCGATAGCTTCACTAACGTTAACATTTTATAAATGTAGATTTATCTGTTAATAAAATAATAGCATAAAATAAACCAAAGAACAATATTGTCCTTTGGTTTAAATCTTCGTTATCGCACCAACACATAATCTATCCGTGTTTTTGTATATTAAATTATTGTTTATTGCAATGCCTTTTCCTTCTTATTAATACCTCTCATTACGAATATAAACATAAATATACTCATCACAACACAGAAGAAATCGGCTGTTGCCTGTGCCCAGATGATACCATCAAGTCCAACAAGCTTATTAAGAATAAAGAGCATAGGGATATAAACGAGGCCCTGTCTGCCGACTGAAAGAATAAAGGTCTGAATTCCCTTACCCATACCCTGGAAAGCAAAGTTAAGAACAAACATGATACCGATAACCGGTCCCGGAGTCATAATTGCTGTAAGCATTTTTACACCAAGATCAATAACCTGAGTATCGTCAATAAACATGCTGATAACGTTTTCTTTGAATACAAGGTAAAACAGCATCATAACTGTACCAATAACAATATTGCACATAATACTAAAGCTCATACATTTTTTCATTCGTGTATAGTTCTTAGCACCATAGCAATAACCGATAAGAGGCTGAACACCCTGTCCCAAACCAATCTGCAACATAATTACAAGCATATTCGCCTTCATTGCAACGCCCATTGCCGCAACTGCATTATCTCCATAGCCTACAAGAACAATGTTAACAATAATATTGCTTACACTCATCAAAAGACCGTTAAGACATGCCGGCAAACCAACATTGATAACGCCCTTGGCAATGCCGTTGCCCATAGAAAATCTCTTTGGAGTAATACTTAAAATACTCTTTCCTCTCAGGAAATAGATAAGAAAGAATAATACACTGAAAACATTTCCAAGCACAGTTGCAATTGCTGCACCTGCAACTCCCATATCAAAACCAAATGGCAAAGTAATGCCGAAAAGCTTATCGCCCGAATCAAGAATAAAAACAGGATCAAGAATAACATTGATAACCTGACCGAGTATTGAACCTATCATAGAGGTTTTAGCAGCACCCTCACCACGAACAAGATTGCAGACTGTGATTGCAAGCACTGAAAAGGGTGAACCGATTGCTACCCATTTTAAATAATCCTGTGCAAAACCAATCGTATTATCGCTCGCACCTATAAGATAAAGCAATGGCTCTCTGAAAAGCAAGAAGAGTACGCCAATAACTATACCGCACACCAAAGAACCATAAATACAAAAGCTGCTTATGGTTTTTACTCTGTCATTTTTACCCTCTCCGAGTGAACGGCTGATAAAAGCACAGCCACCGATACCAAACAGATTACCAACTGCAATAAAAAGCATAAATAACGGCATTGATACTGAAACAGCAGCAACCTGATTACTATCGCCTGTCTGTCCTACAAAAAATGTATCGGCTAAATTATATACAATATTAATAAGCATGCCCATCATGCTCGGCAATGCCATCGCCGCAACTGCTTTGGGCACTTTATATTCTGCAAAAACTTTTGTGTTATCCTTCATAATTACATCATCCTTTCTGAATATTTGCTTTAGATTAAAATCTGATTATTACGATTTACAGCCTGTCTGCTATACAGATAAAATCATTCATAGTCAGCTTTTCAGCACGCAGTGTCAAATCAAGACCAAGCTCATCAAAAACAGCAGTGAGCCTATCCTTTGATATTCCCATGGTATTCGAAATACTGTTAAGTGCTGTTTTTCTGCGCTGTGAAAAAGCACATTTAACAACCGTAAAAAGCTTTTTCTCATCCTTAACACTAAAAATCTGTTCTTTGCGTATTTTAAGTCTGATAACCACGCTATCCACCTTAGGACTTGGCATAAAACTGTCTCGGTTTACATCAAACAAAATCTCGCTGTCTGCATAATAATTGACCGCCACGGTTACTGCACCCGCAAGTCGTGAACCAACCTCGGCACAAAGGCGTTCACCCGCCTCCTTCTGCACCATAACAACAATTTCATCAATAGGCAATCTGCTCTCCAGCAACGTCATAATCACAGGTGAGGTTATATAATAAGGCAGATTTGCACATACTTTCACAGAAGTACAGCCACTGAACTTTTCTTCAATAAGCTGTTTAAGATCAATTTTCATAACATCGGCATTGATAATTTCAAGATTATCAAATTCAGCCAAAGTTTCGTCAAGTACAGGGAAAAGTCTTTTATCAAGCTCAACAGACACAACCTTACCTGCAACCGAGCATAACTCCTTTGTAAGCACACCGATGCCCGGACCAACTTCAAGCACACCTGTATCTCCATCAGCACAAAGACTATCTGCCATTTGAGGACAAACATCGGGATTAATCAGAAAATTCTGCCCCAGTGCTTTGGAAAAAGTAAAGCCATGTTTTGATAATATTCTTTTTACAGTATTATAATCATATAAATTCATAGGCTATTCCTCGCAATTCTGTGATATTCTAACACATTCACAATAAGTTTACAATGTTTATCTTGACATTTTGTTAAGTTGTGATAAAATAACCGTTAGTCGGCTAATGATAGTCGGCTAAATTAACAAATAGGATTTGAAATTTATGAGGTATAAGAAGCATTGCGGTCCTCCGCCAAGAGAGTTAATTGCTCCGAGAGCTATGTGCTTATCAAAGCTGCTGCGCCAATCCTTCAACGAAGCAGTCGCGGAACAGGGATTGTTTTCCGGTCAGCAGGACATTGTGCTGGCACTTGTTGAAAATGAAGGAATAACACTGAGCGAGCTCGCAAAACTGCTTGACGTGTCAAGTGCAACGGCAAGCGTATCAATCAAAAGAATGGAAAAGGCAGGCTTTATAATAAAGAAGGCAGACAAAAACGATGCACGAATCACTCGCCTTTATCCTACAGAAAAAGCAAAACATGCACCGGAGAACATAAAGAACAAAATGGATTCACTCGAAAACATTTTGAAAAAAAATATGACTGAAGAACAAGCACAGCAGCTGTCAGATCTGCTTGAGCTTGCAATTCAGAATTTGTTAGAAAGAGGTGACAAGTCATGATAAAAAAACTGGCAAAATATATGAAAGGATTATGGGGTCTTGCACTCATAAGTGCAAGCGGTATGATTGTTGAGGCAATTTGTGAGCTTGCCCTGCCATCAATCGCCAATACAATTTACAGCCGTGTATCCGAAGCAAATGCCGGTGATGCAGACATTAAA
The DNA here is from genome assembly GCA_029059925.1 of Eubacterium sp. Classification (GTDB taxonomy): domain Bacteria; phylum Bacillota; class Clostridia; order Oscillospirales; family Acutalibacteraceae; genus Eubacterium_R. Next base: position 20,454 of record JAIDVA010000197.1, read on the forward strand.
AGCTATGTAATTAAAACCGGACTTATTATGTTTGCACTTGCAGTAGTAGGACTTTGCGGCGGCATTGCAACAATGAAATCGTCCTCTGTTGTAGGGCAGAAATTTTCCTACAGACTCAGGGGAGATCTTTACAAAAAAACAAGTGAATTTTCATTTAAAAACATTGATACATTTTCAACCGCATCTCTCACAACAAGAATGACAAACGATGTAACTATGCTGCAGAACACGGTAATCATGATGCTCAGAATGCTTGTTCGTGTGCCCGCACTGTTAGTATTATCAGCAGTGTTTGCATTTTCAATCAACGCAAAACTTTCATTAATTATTGTATTCCTGCTGCCTGTAATTCTTATTATTGTTGTAC
>JAIDVA010000198.1 GCA_029059925.1 Eubacterium sp.
CATGTGCTTAATAAAATTGTTAATTGAAAAACGGCTCGCCATTGCTGACAGAACATCACCCGGAAGTGTTATCAAATCAGGCTGTGTTTTTTCAACAAGAGCATCCATCTGCTCATAGCATTCCTTGTTTTTGCCAAGGTTTGCCCAAAGCTGCGTATCTGTAAACATAAGAATTTTAAAATCTTCACCGGAATTTTTCTCAACTGTCTGAATTTTACTTATATCAAACTCATCCGATTTTGCCCAAACCTCTGTATGTTTTTCTCCCATAAGCGGAAAGAAAAGTATACCTGCAATAATTATTGCAACAGCAAGAATAGCTGCTATTATAGAAAACATAATTTTCAGTACTTTTTTCTTATTAGTCATATTAACCACCTTTATTTCATAATTAAATCCATTATCGCCATTTGAATAATATTTTTCATTAAAAGGAATTTGGAAAAATGCAAGTGACGGAACCATCTTTGTTGCATCACCGTTTACATCCTTTACAATAGATTTAACAGTGCTTTCATACCATTCATCGTGGAAATGGTCATAGCTGTTATTCTCGTTATCATAGCTATGAGAATCCATCATAATAAGAACTGTAATCACCTTACCATTATCATCAGTAACATTATAACAATAATTCCCCATCCTGTCTACATTTTTATCGCCTGTCTCATAAATACAATTAGGCAAGGATTCAATACAGTCGCTCAAAGTCTGCTTATCTGCAGTTTTTTCCGGATTTAAAATCTCTCAGGATTATAATAAATATCAAGAGCCTCGTGATTGCCGAATACAAAATCCCATAGAATATTGAATTCTTCCATATGTGAGCAAAAGGTTTTTCATTGCATTGCCATAGGCAAAGGAATTTGCAATTTGAGAAAAAGAACTCCACGCAGCAAAAATCCGTGAGCAGCATAAAGCATCCAAATTGGGAAAATAGTATAATATTTTTTGCTTTCATTATGATGGTTAATACAACAATGCTAATATGTTAAATTAAATAATATTGGCAGAAAAAATCAACATTATATTTTACCATTGAATATTTTTTATAACATAATTTTTAATCAATAAACGATACATTCAGGCATTGAGACCAATATATTTATATAGCAATTCCTCACACAAGGGATTAGTCTGTATAAAAATATGTGTAGGTTTCATTACCCGATTTTTTGTTTTGTCATTTGAAATTCACAAAATATTATTGACGACGAAGGTTATTAAAAGACAAGATAAGCGTAAAACTAAAACAGTTAATGCATAAAAGAAAAAAGAGGCAGAGTATACTGCATATTTTGCAGTACCCCTACCTCAAACTTGGTGACAAATAATATATAAACATGAAAATTACAGCTCTTCCTCTATAAAATGCACAGCAGAATTATTCCAATACTCTTTATAAACTCTGTTATCATTACCATCAAAATTTAATTGATACATTCTAAAAACAACCAAAACATCTTTCGGCTGCCATTGCTCTTCATAAGAATATTGATATTTCATGCCTAATTTTTTCATTACTTCGCCACTTCTTGGATTATTGATATCATGTGTAGCTGTAATATATGGTATACCATCTTTTCTTAACAGATTAACTACAGCTTTACTTGCTTCTGTAACAATTCCTTTGTTCCAAAATTCTTTAGACAACCCATATCCAAAATCATAGCTCTCATTCATACTAACATTGATATAACCGATAGGTTGATTATTTTCTTTCAAACAAATTGCGTAATTATAGGCTTTTTCCTGCTTATATTTTTTCTCGTATTGCTCAATATAAAAAGTCTTTGCATCTTCAATCGTTTTCAAAGGAAACCATGGCAAAAACTTATTGACATCATCATCACTAAAAATTCTATACATAGCATCCAAATCATTTTGGGTAAACCTTCTTAAAATAAGTCTTTCGGTTTTAAGCGTAGGCGTATTCATATATTTGTCTCCTAAAAGCTCCATTCAACAATTCATATAGATAAATTATAAC
>JAIDVA010000199.1 GCA_029059925.1 Eubacterium sp.
AATTCAGAGAGGGATATATTTATGGGCAGATTATTCGGTACAGATGGCGTAAGAGGAATTGCTAACGAGAGCCTTACTCCTGAGCTTGCTTTGCAGATAGGCAGAGCGGCTGCAATGGTTTTGATTCAGGAAAGCAATTCAGAAAAGCCAACTGTTCTTATCGGTAAGGATACAAGAGCGTCAGGCGATATGCTTGAAGCTGCACTCACATCCGGTTTTACTTCTGTTGGATGCAATGTGCTTTCGGTTGGTGTTGTTCCGACTCCTGCGGTAGCTTATCTTGTTTGTAAATACGGCTGTGAGGCAGGGGTAATGATTTCTGCATCACACAACCCGTGCGAATATAACGGAATTAAAATTTTTCAGAAAACAGGCTACAAGCTGGATGATGCAATTGAAGAGGAAATCGAATCAATTATACTGGATCAATCACAGGAAATTCCTGCAATGCTCGGCGGTAAGGTCGGCAACAGACTTTACTGTAAAACAGCAGTTAAGGATTATGTTGACCATGTTGTTTCAACCGCATCAGTACGTTTTGACGGTCTTTCCATTGCACTTGACTGTGCAAATGGCAGTGCTTCTGTTTGCGCAAAGGAAATTTTTACCGCACTTGGTGCGAAATGCTTAATGCTTTCAGACACACCCGATGGTGTGAATATTAATGATAACTGCGGCTCAACGCATCCCGAGGAGCTTATGCGATTTGTCAAGGATGCCGGTCTTGATCTTGGTCTTGCCTTTGATGGCGATGCCGACAGAATGCTTGCTGTTGACGAAAACGGAGAGCTTGTTGACGGTGATAAGGTGATTGCAATCTGCTCAAAGCGAATGAAGGAAGAGGGCAGACTTGCAAAGAATACTGCCGTTGTTACCGTAATGAGCAATATGGGCTTTTTCAAGTTCTGTAAGGAAAATGATATTGCTTGTGCAAAAACAGCTGTTGGTGACCGGTATGTTCTTGAACGTATGCTTAAGGATGGCTATAATATTGGCGGTGAACAGAGCGGTCACGTTATCTTCCTTGATTATGCAACTACAGGTGACGGCGAGCTTTCAGGTGTTCAGCTTGTTGAGACAGTTGTTAAATCAGGCAAAAAGCTCTCAGAGCTTGCAAATATTATGCGTGTTTATCCGCAGGTGCTTATCAATGTAACCGTTACACCTGAGGGCAAGCAGAAATATAATAATGACGAATATATTATTTCAGCTGTTCAGGAGGCTGAAATGGAGCTTTCAGGTGACGGCAGAGTTCTTGTACGCGTAAGCGGTACAGAGCCGCTTGTGCGTGTTATGCTTGAGGGTGCCGATATCGAGCAGATAACAGAGCTTGGCAACAGAATTGCGGATGTAGTCCGTGAACGTTTATCATAATATAATAAGGATTTATCGAATGAGATATACAACAGATTGGAAGGATTATGAATTAATTGATTGCTCCTGCGGCGAAAAGCTTGAGCGCTGGACAAGAGAGATATTGATTCGTCCCGATCCTCAGGTTATATGGAAAAGTGAAAAGGAGCACAGGCTGTGGTACCAGCCGTCTGCAAGATATATGCGCTCGCGCACAGGCGGCGGCAAGTGGCAGGTATTCAAAAGAATTCCCGATGCCTGGCAGGTAAGATATAAGGACCTTACCTTTAATATAAAAACGATGGGCTTTAAGCATACAGGTCTTTTCCCCGAACAGGCTGTCAATTGGGATTATACAAGACAGCTTATCCGTGAATCAGGCAGAGACGATGTCAAGGTGCTGAATCTTTTTGCCTACACAGGCGGTGCGACAGTTGCCTGTCTTAAGGAAGGGGCAGAGGTCGTCCACGTAGATGCATCAAAGGGTATGGTGCAGTGGGCAAAGGAAAATGCTAAGCTTTCGGGTGTTGACGAGGAAAATGTCCGCTGGATTGTTGATGACTGCATGAAGTTTGTTCAGCGAGAAATCAGACGCGGCAATAAATATGATATAATTATTCTTGATCCTCCAAGCTACGGCAGAGGACCAAAGGGTGAAATCTGGCATCTTGAGGACAGTATCTATGATTTTGTAAAACTCGTATCTCAGGTGCTTTCAGACGAGCCGATTATGGTTTTGCTTAATTCCTATACAACAGGTCTTTCAGCATCTGTTATGAAATATATTCTGGATGATGTTATTACAAGTAAGCTGGGCGGCAGGGTAGATGCTGATGAAATCGGACTCCCTGTTTCATCGAAAAATCAGGTGCTGCCTTGTGGCTCATCCGCTATTTGGACAAAGGATTGACAGTACATAAATGAATTTGATTGAATTTAAAAACGTTGATTTTTCTTATATGGTTGAAGAAGATGATCCCGACAATAAGCCTGCTAAAGCCGATAAGGTTTTGGAGTATGAGGGTGACAAAGTCGAAAAGAAAATCAAAGTGCTTGAAAATCTTAATCTCACAATTGAAAAGGGCTCGTTTGTTGCAGTGCTTGGTCATAACGGTTCGGGAAAATCAACCATTGCCAAGCTGACTAACGGTATATTGTTTGCTGAAAGCGGACAGGTGATTGTTGACGGTCAGGTCGCGACAGAGGATGATTCTATCTTTGATATAAGAAAAAAGGTTGGCATGGTCTTTCAGAATCCCGACAACCAGATTGTATCGTCAATCGTTGAAGAGGATGTTGCCTTTGGCGTGGAGAATTTAGGCGTTCCATCTGAAGAATGCAGACGCAGGGTTGATGAGGCACTCAAAACAGTAGGCATGTATGATTACAGGCTGAAAGCACCAAGCAAGCTCTCAGGCGGACAGAAGCAGCGTGTTGCCGTTGCAGGTATAATTGCAATGAAGCCGATGTGTATCGTGCTTGATGAGCCGACTGCAATGCTTGATCCGAGCGGCAGACGTGAGGTTATCGAAACTATAAAAAAATTAAACCGTGAAGAGGGCATAACCATTGTTCTCATCACGCACTATATGGATGAGGCGGTTCAGGCTGACAGGGTTATCGTAATTGATGACGGTAAAATTAGAATGGACGACACACCTCATAATGTATTTTCAAGGGTTGATGAGGTTAAGAAACTCGGGCTTGATGTTCCGCAGTCAACCGAACTTATTTATCGCTTGGGATTGAAGAGTGACAATACGATACTTGATGCAGATTCCTGTGTCGAATTTTTAAGCAGAAGGCTGGAGGAAAGGTAAATGGCATATCTTGTCTGTGAAAATTTAAAATATCTTTACAGCGTGGGTACACCATTTGAAACTGCGGCTATTGAAAATGTGAGCTTTAGTGTTGACCAAGGTGACCTTATAGGAATTATCGGTCATACAGGCTCGGGCAAATCAACCTTGATTCAGCATCTCAACGGACTTTTGCAGCCACACGGCGGTAAGGTTTTTGTTGATGATAAGGATATTTGGACCAGAGAGAATAAAAAGAATATCAGGCAGGTGCGTTTTGCCGTAGGCTTGTGCTTTCAGTATCCTGAGTATCAGATATTTGAGGAAAC
>JAIDVA010000002.1 GCA_029059925.1 Eubacterium sp.
GTTGATAATAAAATATGTAAAGCTTAATTTATTATTACTGCTGAAGTTTGTATTAACAGTATTAATTAAAGTGCAGATTATTTTTTCTTTTTGAAAAAGCCCTTGAACTTAGTTGAGCCATCATCTTCATCCTCATCATCAGGCGGGATTAAAGAAAGGGTCTCATCTGTATTTTCAACACTTCTGTCAACCTTGAAATATTCTTCAAAAGGCATTGTGCTCTCAAATTCAGGCTCATCCTCAATTACAGGAATTGAAGAAGCATTTTCATCAATCGGTGTAATTTCATCAGCTGAAAAAGCATCAATTGCATTTGATACCTCTTCTTCCGTCGGAGGTTCAATAATTTCCTCATGGAGCGGTGCATATGCCTCAGACATCTCAAGCTCGTCAATGATTTCGTCAACCTCATCAACTTCATTATCAATTTCGTCAAGCTCGCCGATTTCATCCTCGTCAGTATCTTCTATTTCATCATCAGCATCGTACGCCTGCTCTTCATCTTCAATATTCTGAGCATGCGCATCATCCTCAACAGCCTGTTCAGCTGCATCTTCTTCAGCAGACTCATCAATAACCTCAGGTGCTTCCTCAGCATCAGGCTGTACTGTATCACCTACAACCTCGGTAATATTGTCCATAAGGGTATTAAGCTCTTTCTCAAGCTTTGCAAGACCTTCATCCTCATCTTCAAACTCAGCAGGAGTCTGTGTCAAATCCTTAAGCTTTTCAAGCTGAGCCTCATAGAGCTTAACGAGTGTAACTTTGAAATCTGTTGACTCATTCTTAAGCTTTGACACAATTTCCGCATGATAATCCTTTTCAGCCTTTGCTTTATTTACAATTTCAGCTGCAAGTATTTTTGCCTGTGTCAATGCATTGCCTGCAACTACCTTTGCACTGTCAATCGCGTCATTTGCCTTTTGCTGTGCCTCAAGTACAATTTCATCGGCAGCCTGCGCTTTTTCTTTAGTAAGGTTGGCAACATATTCTCTTGCCTCACCAATAATTTTATCTGCCTTTTCCTTAGCATCAACAACTGTCTGCTGTGCAGATGCTGCTGAATCGGAAAGAGCCTTATCTGCCTTATCCTTTGCCTCACGTGTTACCTGTGATGCCATTTTCTGTGCAGTAATAAGAGCTGTTTTAATCGAATCCTCATCTGCTCTGTATTCCTCAATACGGTTGGCAAGCACCTCCATCTTACGATAAAGCTCTTTGTTCTCGTCGAAAATCGCCTCATAGGATTCTATGATATCCAAAAGGAGTTCATTAACCTCATCTCTGTCATAGCCGCCGTTTTCAACGGTGGAAATTTTCTTTTCACGAATCTGGCTTGGTGTAATCATAATTTATTCCCCTCCATTTAAGCAATCATCACATCATTATTAACTTATTACATAAACATTCCATTATTTTCAAGCTCATCAATCAAATCACCCATAACATCAACGTTATAAGGTGTAATGATATAGGTGCTGTTGGCAACTCTTTTTATCTGACCGTTGCTTGCATATGCAACACCGCTGAGGAAATCGAGCAGTCTGCGTGCAATATCGCGGTTCGTACTTTCAAGATTAAGAACTACTGTTCTTTTTGCATTGAGGTTATCAGCTATAGCAGCTGCCTCTTCAAAGCGTTCCGGCTTAACAAGCACAACCTGCAACTGTGTTGTGGTGTGTATATTAACAACCTTATCACTGTCATGGCGGCGGCTTCTTGAGCGGTCTGCAAAACGCTCTTCTCTTTCAACTGTCTTTTCCGCTGCACGCTCACGCTTGCTTGCTCTTTCAACAGGCGGGTCTATACCAAAGCTGCTGCCGCCTTTTTCATTGTCGTAAAAATCGTCAAAATCATCGTCGTCATTATCGGTAACTATATCCTTGATTTTATCAAAAAATCCCATATTCGCCTCTCCTTTAATCCACTTTAACTAAAAATATTTTCTTGCACCGAAGATGGCAGAGCCAACACGGACTATATTCGAGCCATTGGCAACGGCAGCTTCAAAATCACCGCTCATTCCCATAGACAAAATATCCATATTTATATTATCTAATTTTTTACCCTTAATGTCAATGAAAGATTGATACATTGTGCTGAAATATTCATTAAGCTCCTTCTCATTATCACAAATGGGCGGAATTGTCATAAGACCATTTATCTTAATATGATCAAGCTGTGCAATTTCAAGCAGCAATTCCTCAAGCTGTTCAATATAAATACCGCTTTTTGAATCCTCTTTACCAACATTAACCTCAACAAGTATATTTGTTGTTATTCCTTTATTTGATGATACTCTGCTGATTTCCTTGGCAAGCTTAAGTGAATCAACAGATTCAATCATATCAACCTCACCGACAATCTGCTTAACCTTATTTGTCTGCAAATGGCCGATAAGATGCTTTTCAACACCATCAAGATGCAGCTCATCCTTTTTGCCCAGATATTCCTGAACCCTGTTTTCACCAATCAAATCAGCGCCAAGATCAAGTGCTCTGTTGATGTAAACACTCTCAACAGTTTTGGTAACCGCCATAAGTCTTACATCCTCGGGATTTCTGCCTGCTTTTATCGCAGCTTCTTCAAGCCTTGACTTTATAGCCTTGTAATTATCTTCAATAGACTGCAGTCGTGCTTCATCAACTATAAACCTTTCCATCGTGCAAATCCTTCCCTTTCGTAATAATCTGGTCATAAAAACGAATAGAATTACTGTTTTCGGCATCATTTTTAAAAACAACATAATCCCCGGCAGAATAAATTATTTCACTGCGTCTTTCAGCAACCTGATTTGATATAAGTGCATAAACACATTTGTTACCTTCATCATCCACATGCACTGCAGAGGCAGGCACTTTAAAGCCCGTGTATTCATTAAAGCGAATTTCAATATTTTCAAGTCGCATTGAAGTAATCTGACTATTCATATCAGAGCATTGTAAAATTAATACAGTCTGCTCCTGTCCGAGATTAGGCTGAGCACCGCTGATAATACGGCACTGATAAACCTCATCTGTATCCTTAACAGCAACATTGAGAGAGTCACCGTCACTTATTTCCTTAACATCATCTGCTGATACAACACAACAGAAATACCACGCATAGCTTGTAATCATTTTACCAAGACCTGCAGTATTATTCTGTGACTGGGAAGCTGATTCAATATAACCCTGAAGCGCAGTTACATCAAGCTCATTCACCTTGCTGTAGTCAATCAGATTTTCAAGTCCGTCCGTATAAGAGGAAAATACACCCGATTGATCAGCCGTCACATAGCCTGTTGGCTTACAGGCATCTATATTGATGCTGTTAAGCTGTGCTTCAATATCTGCCTTAATCTGTGTGAAATCTACATTTTTACCGATTATAATTTGCCTTCTTGTCAGCTTATCATTAAGATCATCTATGCAGTCTGAAAGCTTATCAAGTGAATTGCTGTTGACCGTACGGATATATGAATTCACATCACTTAAAATATCCTTGTCTATGCTTTCCACATCGGTTGCAATACCTGCTGATTTACTCTCAATATCAATATAATAATCAAGCTGACTATGCAAATCAAGCGAGGTTGAATATAACTTTGCATTTTCCTCACTGGTAAAGGTCATTGCAACATTTCCGCCAAGCCTAACCTTTTCGCCGTCATCAACACATGCTACGGTTACTCCACCTGCATTGCTGTTTAAAACATGCTCATCCCTTACAACAAGTGCCTTTGTTTCAATTGTATCATAAACAGTCGAAGTCACGGCGGTTATAGTCTCAACATCAACATGTGTTGCATCATAGCACTGATAGAAAATATAACCCGCAATAATTAATAATACTACTATAATTGCAAAAATATCGCCGCGTATTTTGTCGGGATTTTTATTCACTTTTTCCTTTTTGGAATTACTCATTCATAAAATCCTCACAATAGTTAATAGCAGTATTTACTGCTTTTTCAAGTCCCATTGTATCCAGTTCAAGGGTAATTGAATTTTTTCTTCTCTTAAACCAAGTAATCTGCCGTTTTGCATAATTCCTTGTCTTTTGTTTCAAATTGTTAAGTGCATCCTCTAATGTGCACTCCCCATTGATATATGGCAAAAGCTCCTTATGCCCGATTGCCTGTGCCGAGGTGCCTGTACTGTTTTGGAGCACTGCTCTCGCCTCCTGCTCCAGACCAAGCTGAACCATTTTGTCAACACGCAGATTAATTCTGTCATAAAGAATCTGACGGTCCTTATAGCCAAGAACAAAATAAAGCACATCATATGGCGATTCATTTTTACGTGAATTCAGATTCTGCTGCGTTTTGCTTGTTCCCGAATAGTAAAGCTCCAATGCTCTTACCACTCGTTTTTTATTGTTTTTATGTATATCCTGCGCAGCTGAGCTGTCAACCCTTAAAAGCTCATCATAAAGCGAATCAATATCTCTTTTCATAAGCTCACCACGCAGGGTGAAATCTGTTTCAGTCTCTTCGAAAATTATATTATCAACAAGGCTGTCGATAAAAAGCCCTGTTCCACCGACAATAATCGGAATTTTGCCTTTTGCCGTTATTTCATCAATTTTCTGCCTTGCAAGCTCACACCACAAAGCAACTGAAAAATTTTCAGTGCTGTCAACAAATTCAACAAGGTGGTGCACTGCCTGTGCCTTTTCGCCCACTGTCGGAGCTGCAACAGCGATCGGCATATTTTTGTATACCTGCATAGAATCTGCCGAAATAATCTCGCCGTCAAGTGCTTTTGCAAGCGCAATGCCAAAGCCTGTTTTACCTGATGCAGTAGGACCTGCCACAACAATGATTTTCTTTTTCATAGTCTGTTACACTCTTCCAAACTGCTTTTCAATATCATATTTTGACATTTTAATAAACACGGGTCTACCGTGCGGGCAAAATCGTATTTCAGGCATAGAGAGAAGCTTTTTTACAAACAGCTCCTGCTCCTCAGGTGTGGTTTTATCCCCCGCCTTTACTGCACCGCGGCAGGAGGCTGAATGATAAATCCAGTCAATTTTATCAGGTGTGATATCCGTCTTATGCTCAAGCAGCTTTTGTGCAATTTCGCAAATCAAGTCATTAACATCACTGTCGCCGACAAGTGACGGCACTGCACGAACAAGCACTGCACTCTCGCCAAACGGCTCTGCTTCAAAGCCGCACTCCTTTAAAAGCATAAGATTATCACAAAGAACATTAAACTCTTCCTTAGAAAGTGTAACGGCAACAGGTGCCAAAAGCATCTGCACCTCAACCGTACTCTGTGCTTTGAACTGCTCATAATTCATGCGCTCGTGTGCCGCGTGCTTGTCTATAAAATAAAGCTCCTTATCAATCTCAACAATAAGATAGGTTTTAAAAGCCTCACCGATTAAACGGAATTTAACATCTTCTTCGCTTGCATCAGCACAGCTTTCAAACGTATCATCAGCAACAACATTTTGAGTATCTATCATATCATTTTCTGAATGATTATGTAATATATCCGATGTATCTGCAGTATCGATCACCTTTTCAAGCTTTTTAACCGCAAGCTCATCATCAAAGGCAATATCAAGCTTTATGCTCTTTATCACAGGCTTATCCTGCTTGATGATTTCCTCTTCAGGTGCGTTATTCTCATCAGCTGTAAAATCTATTTTAGGTGAGCTTACCTGCCAGAAATTATCCTTTGGCTGTGCTCGAAATTTCTGCTGAACAGGTGTATCATCCTTCTTTTTGAAAAAGTCAATCTTTGAAGAATAGGTCTTTTTTTCAGGCATATCAGGCATATTATAAATCTGCTGAGCACTTGGTGAAAGCTGAACCTCTTTAACCGAACGGTCAGCCTCAATTGTGGATTTAACACCATAGTAAATCAGGTCAAATATCGGCTTTTCATTGGCAAATCGCACCTCAATTTTTGCAGGATGAACATTAACATCAACAAGCGACGGATTAAGCTCAATGTTTAAAACACACATCGGGAATCTGCCGACCATAATTGAGTTTTTATATGCCTGCTCAAGTGCCGCCATTGCAGTCTGTGACTTGATAAGTCTGCCATTGATAAAGAAAAACTGCATTGCCCTGCTTTTTCTTGATGTTACAGGCTTTGATACATAGCCTGTAACTCTCATATTTTCATAGCTGTAATCAACAGGGATAAGACTGTCACTAACCTCTTTGCCGAATACGGAATAGATAGAAGAAATCAGCTCACCATTACCGGAGGTAATCAATGTCTGCTTGCCGTCACGAATAAATCGGAACGAAATATCAGGATGTGAAATTGCCATTCTGTCCACAATGCCTGCAACAGCATTACCCTCGGTAACATCCTTTTTTAAAAATTTCATTCTTGCAGGAGTGTTAAAGAAAATATCACGGACAACGATTGTTGTACCCTTAGGACAGCCTGCATCGTCAAACGATATTTCCTCACCGCCTGCAATTTCATATCTTGTGCCAAGACTTTCATTTTCTGACTTGGTCAAAAGCTCAACCTTAGCTACGGCTGAAATAGATGCCATAGCCTCACCCCTGAAGCCAAGGGTTGAGATTGCGTTCAAATCATCCTTTTCGGAAATTTTGCTTGTTGCGTGTGAGACAAAAACCTTTTTTATATCGTCACGCTCAATACCACAGCCATCATCTGTTATACGAATATAGGTTGAACCACCGTTCTTAATTTCAACGGTAATATTTTTTGCACCTGCATCCACAGAATTTTCAATCATTTCCTTAACAATTGACGAAGGGCGCTCCACCACCTCACCTGCTGCAATCAACTGATATATTTCCTTTGGTAAAACATTAATTTTAGGCATCAGAGCACCTCCCTGCATAGTTAGTTCTATAAATAAATTTGTCTTAATTACAAATTATATTACGAAAGCTCCTGTGCTTTCTTTTTTAAATCATAAAGTGTCTGCATAGCTTCGATAGGAGTTAAAGTATTTACATCAACTGTCTTTAAAATCTCGAGAATCTCCTGTCTGCCGTTTGCAGTAAAATTATATTGAATATCGTTTTCCTCTTCCTCGACGATACCGTCCTCTGCCTTAAATTCAATCGGGACTGCATTTGACTCAAGCTCCTTGAGGATAACCTTGGCACGCTTTACAACGCTGTCAGGAACACCGGCAAGCTTTGCCACCTCAATACCAAAGCTCTGGTCAGCACCACCAAGAACAATACGCCTTAAGAAAGTAATATCATCGCCGCGCTTTTTAACTGCTATGGAATAATTTCTGACACCGTCAATCATGCCCTCCATTGCCGTAAGCTCGTGATAATGGGTTGCGAAAAGTGATTTGGCACCAAGACTCTTTTTCTTGCAAACAAATTCAAGAACAGCCCTTGCAATGCTCATACCGTCAAAGGTTGATGTTCCTCTGCCGATTTCATCAAGAATAATAAGTGATGAGGAGGTAGCGTTTTTAAGAATTGCAGCAACCTCATTCATTTCAACCATAAAGGTTGACTGACCTGTTGCAAGGTCATCACTCGCACCGACACGGGTGAAGATTGCATCAACAATACCAATTTTAGCAATCCTTGCAGGCACAAACGAACCAACCTGTGCAAGCAGTGTAATCAGCGCAATCTGTCGCATATATGTAGATTTACCCGCCATATTAGGACCTGTGATGATTGCACAGCGGTTATCATCCTTATCAAGAATCGTATCATTCGGAACGAATGGTGCACCGTCAAGCAAAGCCTCAACAACAGGATGTCTGCCATCCTTGATATCGATAACACCATCATTGGAAATAACCGGGCAGGTGTAATTATTATTGACAGCAACCTGTGCAAGTGAGGCAAGCACATCCAGCACTGCAAGGCTTTTGGCTGTGTGCTGCAGACGCTGAATTTCTTCGGCAATTGTATTTCTCACCTGTGAAAAGACCTCATATTCCAGTGCAATACTTCTGTCCTTAGCGCCGATAATTCTGCCCTCAAGCTCCTTGAGCTCCTGTGTAATAAAACGCTCACAGTTAGCAAGTGTCTGCTTTCTGATATAGGTTTCAGGCACCATATCCCTGTAGGAATTTGACACCTCAATATAATAGCCAAATACTCTGTTATAGCCGACCTTGAGCTTTGGAATACCTGTCAGCTCTCTTTGCTCATTTTCGATAGAAGCAATCACACCTGCACCGTCGGTCATAATCGCCTTGAGTGAATCGATCTCTTCATTATAGCCGGCTTTAATCAGTCCGCCCTCACGAACAGAAAACGGAGGCTCGTCCACAATTGCACTGTCGATTAAAGAGCGTACATCCTCAAGTAAATCAACTCCATTAAAGATTTCCTTTAACAAGGTTGTTGAAGTACCTGAAAGAAGGCTTTTAAGCTCAGGCAGCTTTTCTATTGTAAACTGCAGTGACTTAAGCTCCTTGGCATTCGCCGTACCGTAAACAATGCGTGTCATAAGTCGTTCGATATCATTAACACCTGTCAGTGCCTCACGGATACCGTCACGCAGCATGGGATTATCAACAAGCTCGCCGACTGCATTCTGCCTTTTCACAATTTTAGGGATTGACATAAGCGGGCGCTCAATCCACGATTTTATCATTCGCTTGCCCATAGCTGTTTTTGTTTTATCAATAACCCAGAGCAAAGAATGCTTTTTATCGCCTGTCATCATTGACTTTGTAAGCTCAAGATTTCTTCTTGCACTTATATCAAGGCTCATATACTGCTCGTCATCATAAAAATCAATTTCAGACGGAACTTCAATTTCATTCTTTTTCTGTGTTTTCTTTAAATAACCGATAACTGCACCGAGTGCACTTACAGCTGATTTGCTGTGACCGATACCAAGTGATGAAATTTCATCCTTTTTAAGTGTTTCAATAATCAGCTGGGTTGACGCATCAAAATCAAAGCACTCATCATCAAGCACCTCAACACTTGCATTCAGCCTTTTTGCAAAGCTCTCAAGCCGGTCAAGGTCAAGTGCCTTAGCATTAATGATAAGCTCCTTGGGTGCGTATGTAGAAAGCTGATTAATCAGCTTATTCTGTATATCATCGCCGTCAAGCACAGTGATATGGAATTCACCTGTCGAGACATCGGCAAAGCAAAGTCCTAAATCCTTGTCACTGCCAAAAACCGAACAAAGATAATTGTTAACACCGTCTTCGAGCATATTGCCCTCAATAACTGTACCGGGGGTGATGATTCTTATGACATCTCTTTTAACCAAGCCCTTGACCTCGGCAGGATTTTCCATCTGCTCACAGATTGCAACCTTGTAGCCGCGTGACACAAGCTTTGCAATATAGCCATCGGCACTGTGAAAAGGAACGCCGCACATAGGCGCTCTTTCCTCCTGTCCGCAGTCACGTCCTGTAAGAACAAGATCAAGCTCACGTGATGCAATCTTGGCATCGTCAAAAAACATCTCATAAAAATCACCAAGACGGAAGAACAAAATGGTATCTCCATATTGAGCTTTTATCTGAAAATACTGCACCATCATCGGTGACAGCTTCGTATTTTTATTTGCCATTCATTCTTCCTCTTTCCCAGTGATAATAAAATTCATTTGATTATCGGGCAGATATTACATCTGCCCTTAACTCGTTGTTAATTAATGTGCTGATTTTTTCGTAGGCAAGGCAAAAAGAGTGAATCTGTACAAAGGTACTGCGAACTCTTTTTAACGCAGCATACAAAAAGTTAGTGAATTAATGCGATAAAATTTCCTTAGACGAGGCAGACAAGGTGACGGTGTATACAGATACTCCGAACCTTATCTAACGAAGTATAAGGGAATTTTAGCCATTAATTTTAGTGGCAGCCGCCGCAGGTGCAGCAATCATGTGTACAGTTATCCTGTGGAAGCTCACAGGTCTCTGCATCCTGACCGTCAAAGAAAAGACCAATCATACCGCTGATATACTGTGCCATCTGCTCCATTTCAGATGCTGCTGCAGAATACTTTTGCATATTCTCGCCTTCCATGATTTCGGCATAGAGCTTCTGATACTCTTCCTGAAGTTCAGCAATTCTTTCCTGTGATGCCTCTTCACCCTTCTCAGCCTCCTGCTGATATTTGAGTGAAAGCAGCTGCATCTCCTGCATCTGCTGCTGGAGCTTTTCGTCACCGTCATTTGCCTTTGCTGCTGCCTGAAGAGCGATAAAACGCTCGTCCTTCTGGATTTCTTTGCCTAATTCTCTGAGTGCTGATTCAATACTCATAATTCTTTCTCCTTTACAATTTCTCCCCTCATAACAAATGTAAGAGGTTCGATTACTTTAATAGTCTGGAAGGTGCCGATCAGACTTTCGTCACCCTCAAATTCTATAATCAAATTGCCGTCATTTCTGGCTGCAACATAATTATCATTAAGCTTGCCCTTACCGTAAACGTAACACTTAAAGGTTTTGCCCTTGTGCAGTGCCATCTGCTCGGCACTGATTTTTTCCTGCAAATCGGTAAGCTGTTTAAACCACCTTGATTTTTCCTCAGCAGGAACAGGGTCGTCCATCTCCGCTGCAGGTGTACCCTTTCTCGGTGAATAGATAAAGGTAAAGAGTGAGGTTGCCTTAACCTCTTCAACAAGTGAAAGTGTTTCTTTAAACTCGTCATAGGTTTCACCGGGGAAGCCTACAATAATATCACTTGTGATTGAAAGCTCATCACCCATAAGCTGTTTCGCATAATTAATAAGCTCAAGGTACTGCTCCCGTGTATAATGTCTGTTCATTGCTTTGAGCACTCTGTTGCTGCCGCTCTGAAACGGCAGGTGAAGATGCTGCGCCACCTTGTCACAGGATGCCATTGTTTCAATAAGCTCTTTGGTGCAGTCCTTAGGGTGACTTGTCATAAATCGAATTCTGAAATCACCGTCAAGCGAGTTGAGTTCACGCAAAAGCTCTGCAAATGTCACCTGAGGAAGCAAGTCCTTGCCATAGGAATTCACATTCTGCCCTAAAAGAGTAATTTCCTTATAGCCCTGCTCAACAAGCTCCTTGAACTCATTTATAACATCTGCCTTTTCGCGGCTGCGTTCTCTTCCGCGTACATATGGCACAATGCAGTAAGAGCAAAAGTTATTGCAGCCATACATAATCGGAATCCATGCCTTGGCATCATTGTCACGCTTAACAGGAACTCCCTCGGCAATTGCACCGTCCATATCGGGGATTTCAAAAACTCTTTTTCGTCCCGTCAAAGCCCTGTATAAAAGCTCCGGCAGACAATGAATAACATGTGTGCCAAACACCAAATCAACAAAAGGATATGACTGCTTAATCTTATCAGCAATATGCTTTTGCTGCATCATACAGCCGCAAAGGGCAACCACTGCATCGGGATTTTCGCGTTTATAGCTTTTGAGTGCACCGACATTGCCGAATACTCTGTCCTCTGCATGCTCTCTTACAGCACAGGTGTTGAAAATAATAAGTTTCGCTTCAAGGCGGTTTTCAGTAAAAGTATAACCCATTAAATCAAGCATACCCTTGATTTTTTCACTGTCGGCAACATTCTGCTGACAGCCGTATGTAATCACACAGGCTTTTGGCTTTTCGTCATATTTGGCCGAAATGACCGAACTTACTCTTTGCATAAACTGCTTTTGCTTTTCAAGCTCATCTGAACCTATAACTGCTGTTTTTCTTGTAACTTCGCTCATAATCTCACCTCTGCTTAGCCAAACACAAGTCAAGCCTTATTTGCTCAGCCCCTGCTTAGCTATACCTATCCATTATACGGAGAATATTATAACAAAACAAATGCTCATAATCAATATATAAATATAAATAAAATGATAACTTATATCGCGGAAATTATTAACAGAATAGATAGAAATATTGCATTTTTCTGAGTTTAATGATAAAATCATATTACTTCAAATGTACAAATTATACAAAAATACAGGTGATTTTTATGTTAAATAAAAGAGGTGCAGGCGTATTGCTGCACATCAGCTCAATGCCGTCACCCTATGGTGTTGGTGTTTTTGATAAAAATGCAAAAGAATTTATTGATAATATAGCCGATATGGGCTTTACATATTGGCAGGTGCTTCCCTTCAATCCGCTTGATGGTGCGAATTCACCATATTGCTCACCGTCAGCATTTGCAGGCAATTACCTTTTCATCAACCCTGAAGGATTGAGAGATATGGGGCTTATCAGTGATAAAGATGTAAGTGCCAATTTTTATGCAGGTTCACCATATACAGCTGAATATGAATTCGCTGCCGAAAAACGCCTTGCAACACTCAAAAAGGCTTTTTTAAACATAAACGATGAGCTTGCAAAAGATATAAAGGCCTTTGAGCTGGATAATCCATGGCTTACCGATTACAGCGTTTTTATGGCTGTAAAGGAAGCAGAAGATATGAAGCCATGGTGGGAATGGAGCAGTGAGCACGCACATTATTTTGAATGTATAAAGGACATTTATTCATACGAAGAATCCGCCGCTTTCTGGAAATTTGTACAATTTATTTTCTTTAAGCAGTGGTTTGATTTAAAGGAATATGCAAACAAAAAAGGTGTTGCTGTTATCGGTGATATGCCGATTTATGTTGCAATGGACAGTGTAGATGTATGGTCAAATCTGCCGATGTTCCTCATTGACGAAAAAACGCTCATGGTTGAAAAGGTTGCGGGCGTTCCGCCTGATTATTTCAGCGAGAACGGACAGCTCTGGGGCAATCCAATATACGATTGGAAAGCTATGGAGAAGGATAATTATTCGTGGTGGATTGCACGTCTCGGACACGCGCTGAAAACATATGACACCGTAAGAATCGATCATTTCAGAGCATTTGCATCCTATTGGGCAGTGCCTGCCGATTCTCTTACCGCAAAGGTGGGAGAATGGGTTGACGGACCTAAAATGAAATTGTTTAATAAGGTGTTTGAAACATATCCGAATGCACCGATTATTGCTGAGGACTTGGGCATTTTCGGTGAGGATGTTGTGAAGCTTCTGGAAGATACAGGCTTCCCGGGTATGAAGGTTGTGCAGTTCGGTTTTGATCCAAATTCCGACTCATCACATATGCCGCATAATGCAGTACCCAACAGCATTAACTATGTCGGCACACACGACAATAACACCCTGCTCGGCTGGCTGTGGGAAGCAAATGAGGCAGAGCGCAGATTTGCTCTTGATTATGCAGGCTTTACAGGTGACAATTGGGGCGAGGGTGGATATTACAGCCCTTCGTGCAGAAAAATCATTGAAACTGTATGGCAAAGCGCATCAAATGTTGCAGTTATTGCACTACAGGATATGTGCGGCTTCGGCTCTGATGCAAGAATGAATATCCCCGGTGTACCTGAAAAAAACTGGCGTTTTCGCACCACAATGGATACAATCAGAAACATTGATAAGGATTATTTCAGAAAAATTAATTCTCTTTACAGAAGAATGTATCCGGTGTTTGATAAATAAAATAAAATGGCACGGTTAAAATTAACCGTGCTGTTTTTTTTAATATCCCCAAGTAAGTAATTCCCATTCTCCGTCGGCAGTTCTGGCAAGAAACCATTGCCAGTCCTCATACAATGAATTCGGATTAAAACCTCCGCTTTGTGATGAGCCTGCTGATATAAAGGAAGACTCAAACACAACACACTGCACATAATTTTCATCTTTTAGCATTTGGCAATAACCCAGCTCAGCCGATGCTCTTTCATCTTCGCAATATGAAATCGTATAAACCTCTTTTACTGAGCTCCAGCTGCCGATTTCCTTTAAAATAACATCCGCTGCTGCCTGCAAATCCTGCTCAGAATATATTTCAGATGTGCCTAAATCAACCTTGGTATTGGCAATATTGCTTTTTAGAAATCCGAATGAACGTCCGCACAGAATTACTGCAACCAATATACCTACAATCACTAAAAAGGAAATGCTTATTTTTAAAATTTGTTTTTGTTTCATATACTATACCTCCCAAAACAGCTTTTTATAGTTAAAATAAGATATACACTTACAATCTGACCCTCGTGCCTATATATTTCTTTATTGAATAGTTCAAATGATATATAAGGCTCACCGAGGTCCTCGCAGATTGGGTCAAATACCGTTATATTATATACGCCAAAAATGAACCATAACACCTCGTACCTCCGTCTGAATAAATCTCGCTAACGGGAAACAGCATTATTG
>JAIDVA010000020.1 GCA_029059925.1 Eubacterium sp.
CATACAGTGTTGACCCCTTGCCGTGCTTGAGAACAACGTCAAACCTGCCGTATGAATGCGCAACGTATTCGTTGTCTAATTCTTTGGTATTCATATTTTCTCCTTTTGCTCAATTTAAACGACGCACCCTGTGCCGCAGTGTGCCGGGGTACGTGCGGCACAACTTTAAAGGGGGTTATCAGGGGGAGTCGGGCTTGGCTTTGCCATAGCCTCCCCCTGATTCGTTTTCTTGGTACCGTTCTTTTGCGACACAAAAGAATGGTACATAAAATAAATTAAAAATTTGGATTATTAAGGTAGTTTACCTTGATCTGAACATTGTTCCCATACCTTCGTCGGTAAGAAGCTCCATGAGAATAGAATGGGGAACACGTCCATCAATAATAAATGCTTTTTTTACACCCTCACGCAATGCCTGTGTCATTGAATCAATTTTAGGTATCATACCGCCGCTGATGATTCCCTCGGCAATAAGTGCAGGTGTGTCTGAAATATATACTCTGTGAATCAGTGTTGAATCATCATCTTTATCACGTAAAAGACCTACAATATCTGTCATGGATACGAGCGCCTCAGCCTTTAGGGCACCTGCAATTGCTGCAGCGGCTGTGTCAGCATTTATATTATAGCAGCTGCCGTTTTCATCATAGCCGATTGTGGATATAACAGGAATCCAGCCGTGCTCAAGTATTTCATTGACTGCATCCATGTTTATTTCTGTAATCTCACCAACAAAGCCGTGTGTATTATCAAGCGGCTTGCATTTGAGCATATTGCCGTCCATACCTGACAGTCCGATTGCGTGACCGCCGTAGTTGCCAATCTGGCACGCAAGGTCCTTATTAACCTTACCTGCGAGCACCATCTGCACAACATCAATTGTGTCCTTATCGGTTACTCTTAAGCCGTCAGCGAATTTGCTTTCAATGCTCATTTTGTCAAGTGCTTTGTTGATTGCAGGGCCGCCGCCATGTACAAGCACAACCTTGATTCCTACTGTTGTAAGCAGTACAAGGTCACGCATTACAGCCTCTTTAAGCTCATCATTAATCATTGCATTGCCGCCGTATTTTACAACAACAATCTTTTTTCTGTACATCTGAATAT
>JAIDVA010000200.1 GCA_029059925.1 Eubacterium sp.
CGCCCGGCCATGTGTATAAGAGCCAGACTCTGACCTGTTTTATTATGAAAAATACGGCTGAAATACATAGGGTCATTATAGCCGCATATTGCTGCAATATTTACTATTGAAGTATCGGTTGTTGTCAGTAATCTCGTGGCTTCTCCAAGTCTTACAGTATTAATGTATTCCTGTGGTGACATACCTGCATATTCCTTGAATTTATTGCGGAAACTGCTTACACTCATATGCTGATTTTTCGCAAGTTCATTTACCGAAATAGATTTACTTATATTTGACTGGATATAAGCGGCAACCTTTTCCATTTCCATTGTTACATTTTTCTTTTCATAATTACAGTTTATTGCTTTACCTGTTTCGGCTAAAAATCTTATTAATTCAGATATTGCAATGCTTTCCCAAAACAATTCTCTGTTTTTCAGCGTATTCATTATTTTTTTCAATGCAATGAATGACTTTTCTGAGATACCCGGATGAATTACCTCGTTTACTCGTATTTCGCATAATGAAAGAAACTGCTCGGCACAGCTGCCTGAAAAGTGTATCCAGTAGTAGCTAAATGGTTTTAAACCTGTGTATTTATAAGGAATATTCGGTGAGAAAATCACCATATCACCTGCGTGCATAGTTTTCTGGAAAGGATAAGTAACGCTGATTTTACCTTGAGTAAGATAAATACAGTAGAAATCTTTTCTTATAGAATCACCACAAACAGTACAGTTGTATTGTGAATATCCTACGCAATTAATACAAATTGGCTGGTCTGTCACACAAAAATCATTATCCTGAACAGTTGGTATTCTGTAGTATGATTCTAATTTGTCATTTATATAATGCTTTGGCGATTTGTCCATATATTCTATGCATTCCTATCTTGTTGATGGTTTTTATTTATTGTATCATACAATTAAGTGCTATGCAATAATCAACAGAAATACTTAACAAGAAAGGTTGATAAATATGGAGAAAAAACGACAGATATTAAATATTGTTAATTTTATCAGAGGTTACAATTCTGAACCTCAGCTGGAGGGTGAAACGTATCGTACTGTGCTTGAGCAGATAAAGCTTATTGATAAGTACAACTTTAAATCTACATTTCTTATTCAATATGATGCGCTTACTTTTCCTGAGTATCAGGAGCTTATGCCGTCATTGGATAAAAGCCGTTATGAAATTGGCGTGTGGTTTGAGATACACAAGCCTCTTGCCAAGGATTGCGGCATTGAATGGAGAGGTGAAAGAGAGTGGGACGGACACGTTCAATTCGGTTTTCCTATGGGATATAGTAAAGACGAGCGTGCCAAAATGGTCGACAAGCTGTTTGAGAAATTTCACGAGGTAATGGGTTATTATCCCCGTGTGTTCGGCTCATGGTTTTTTGATACATTCACAATCAGATATATTTCCGAAAAGTATGGCTTAGATGCGCTTTGCAACTGCAAGGAGCAGTATGGAACAGATGGTTACACACTTTGGGGAAGCTATTATGGTCAGGCGTATTATCCTAGCAAAACAAATGTGTTTATTCCTGCTCAAAGTGAAAAAGAACAGCTGCCGGTTCCTTTATTCCGTATGCTTGGCTCAGATCAGGTGTATCAGTATGATTTTGGTATGAACGAGGATAGCAGTGCCCGCGCTGCACAGAGTGTTATCACTCTTGAGCCAGTTTATAAAGAAGCAGGTGGCGGACTTCCAAAATGGGTAGATTGGTATTTGGAAGAAAACTTTAATGGTGAATGCTTAAGTTTTGGATATGCACAGGCAGGACAGGAGAACAGCTTTGGCTGGCAGAAAATGAAAGATGGTCTTCGCTATCAGTTTGAAGAATTTGCAAGGCTTGAAAAAGAAAAGAAAATAGAAATTGAAACGCTTGGAGAGAGCGGAAAATGGTTTAAAAACACCTATAATTCAACACCGGCATCAACAATTACGGCGCACAGTGCATTTGATGACCCTGATAAAGATTCTGTCTGGTATTGCTCAAAGCATTATCGTATCAATCTTTACGGTGAAGATAAGCATTTGAGAATCAGAGATTTGCATATTTTTGACGAGAGCATAGAGGATCCGTTTGAAAATACTGCTTGCAGGGAAAACTATGCGGTTTATGAAACGCTGCCGGTTGTTGACGGATTTTTGTTCAGCGGAAATCATGTAAGATTAGGAATGTATTTTAGTGATAAAGAAACAGGCGAAGAGTTAACATATGACGAAATGATTTTTGAGGATAAATCAGACGGCAGATGCGAAGTGAAATTTACATCTTCAAATGGTAATATTGTTTTTTCATTGAATGAAAATGATTTAACGATTTCATCGGATAACGATTTTGTATTGGAAAATAAAATCGGCAGAAAGTGTAAATTCATGCCAACGATATGCAGTGCTAATGATACTGAGCTCGTGCTTCAATATAAAGATAAAAAATATAC
>JAIDVA010000201.1 GCA_029059925.1 Eubacterium sp.
GGATTATTGTATACTTTATTAGTATTTATAATTTATTAAGGAGTGCTACTATGGACGAGAAGGAAAAGGTTTTCGGCGATAATCAGATTCCTGAAAATGAACCTGATAACGAAAAAGACTCTTTCGAGGAAAAAGACGGAGTGAAGTACGAAACAAATGACAATTGGGAGTTTGAGGCTGAGGCTCCGACCTTGAATGACGATATGTTTGCAATGACGGATTATCTGTTATCGAAATCCGGGCAGGAAGGCAGCAATGATTCTCAAGAGAATATGGGTGAGTACATTTCCGCTGAGCAGATTGTTGAGAAAAAGCCAAAGAAAAATATGAAGCTGGTTAAAATAATTACGCTTTCGGTTTTTGCTGTAATTATTGTTGCAATTGCAACTGTGTTTACTGTTCGCTGGTTTACCGTGCCGAACGGTAAGGAGGGCAAGATGATGAATCCTGCCTCTGTTGTTGCAACTATTGATGGCGAAAAAATCAGTCTTGGTATGTACAACCTTTATTTTTCAAGTGTGGTAAGCCAATATGAGCAATATGCAAATTACGGCTACTACAATCTTGATACAACGGCAGATTACGCAACACAGTATACAACTGACGAGGATGGTAATGAAATAAGCTGGCTTGATTTTTTCCAGCAGGAAACCATCAATCAAATCAAGATGTACAGTGCATTCTATAATGCTGCGAAAAATGAGGGTATTACTCTTACAGAAAAGCAGCAGGAGACGATAGATACTCAGCTAGATGGCTTGAAGGAATCTGCCTCAGAGCAGGGTAAGGCACTTGATGATTATATATCAAGCGTGTTTGGCGACTACTGCACTGCCGAAACAGTTCAGCTCTATATGGAGCAGTTTTACATGTCTGTAAACTACAGAGGTAAGTTTGCAGTTGAAACAACTGTTACTGATGATGAAATAAGCAAGTATTTTGAAGAAAATAAATCCAAGTATTATCAAATCAATATGAGCTATCTTGCCTGTGAATATGATTCAAGTTCAGATGAAGCCAAAGCAGCATCTGAACAGAAAATCAAGGATTATATGTCACAGATTACTGACAGACAGTCAATTCTCGATTTAGTTCCTACGGCTTATGCAGATTATATTGCACAGGATACACAGACTGCCATGCAGTATGATTCATCCCTTACAGAAGAGGATGCACGCAAGCAGGCACTTGAAAGCTATGAGCAGAATGTTGATGGTGTGATTTACGGCTCTGACTCTCCTTTCAGCGATGAAATCACTGATTGGCTCTTTGACGCAAATCAGCCGACAGGCACAGTTAAATATTATATTAACGAGGAAACAGGCTATGCTTATATCATTCTTAAAACAGAGCAGGCAACCTGCGTTGAGGATGAAACCTATACAGTAAGACATATTCTCATTATGCCTGAAACAGAGCGTCTTGATGCTGAAAAAGATGAAAACGGAAATACAATCTTTAACGAAGAGGAATGGGCTGCTGCCAAGACTAAAACCGAAGAAATCTACAAGCAGTTTACCGATGGTGACAAGAGCGAATATTCCTTTGCACTTCTTGCTGAAGAGCACAGTACGGATACTGCATCAACATCAGCCGGTTCAGGCACAGCCTTCGGCGGCCTTTATGAGGGTGTACCTCTTGGTCAGATGGTACCAAGCTTTGAGGGCTGGGCAACAGATAAATCACGTCAGTACGGCGATACAGAGATTGTAAAGTCTGATTATGGATATCATATTATGTTCTTTATTTCTGACAGACCAAGCTATCAGTCACAGATAGTTGCTGATATCAGAAATGAAAAGCTTGATGAGTTAATTGAAAATGCTGAGCTTGATATTCACGAGTCTGTTGTAAAAAAGGCTAATGATAAGTTTTTGGCTGATAAAAAAGCAGCTCAGTCTCAGTCAGCAGAATGATAATAAAAATAACACTTGTAATATTTACGATTATGGTGTAAAATACAT
>JAIDVA010000202.1 GCA_029059925.1 Eubacterium sp.
AAATAAGACCGCAAATAAATGCGGTCTTTGTAATTATAAAATTACTGAATGTTCTCTTTAACCTTAGCAGCCTTACCAACACGGTCACGAAGATAATAGAGCTTAGCACGACGAACCTTACCTGAACGGATAACTTTAACATCAACAACGTTTGGTGAGTGCATTGGGAATACTCTTTCAACACCTACGCCATATGATACACGGCGAACTGTGAAGGTCTTAGCAACACCTGAACCCTTGATAGCAATAACTGTACCCTCAAACATCTGAATTCTCTCACGAGAGCCTTCGCGGATGTTAACAGATACCTTTACTGTATCACCGATGTTGAACTTTGGAAGTTCTGCTTTAATGCTGTCTTTTTCAATTAATTTAAGTGCGTCCATTTTTCTTTCCTCCTAATTATTTATGAGATGTTCATATCAATTACTGAAAGCGGACCATCTTCTTAAATGCTCACACATTGGGCATTTTAACGCGTTGCAAGAGATACAACGGAACAAATGCTGGAATATAATAGCATACTTGCAGTAAAAAAGCAAGAGTTTTTTTACTTAAATTCTTTATAATCTTTATCAAGCAGCGATATTCTTGAAATACTCTTCCATTCAAAGTCCGTTTCAATCAGTCTGATTATTGTATCAAACAAGAGTGAAGGATTAAGGTTTTTATCAGGTCCGGCAAAAAGTCTTATATTCAGAACAATCACATCATTCCGGATTGACACCGAATATTTATCAATAAAGGCTTTGATATCCGTTTCTTTAAAAACTCTTTTTCTACCCTGCTTACCCTTTTTAAGGGCTAAAATTTCATCGTTTTCCAGAACGGATTTGATTTTTTCAAGTGCGGATTCGTTATCCGTAAATTGGAATTTATAAACATAATCGGAATAAACAATCTCGCTGTTATCACGAAAATCATCATATACATCAAGTATTCTTAAATCGTCAGGCAAAACGATATTCATTCTTCTTTTTATCTCTTCATTGCTTATTTCATCAATAAGTCTTATATCAACACTTTCACAAAGACTTTCAACCCCGAGTGAGAGCGGAAGAGAAAAGCTCATATAAGGATGAGGATTAAAGCCTTCGGTATACCAAAGCGGTATTCCTGCTCTTTTAAAAGCTCGTGCCATCGCCCTGTTGATATCAAGGTGACTTATATATTTAAGCCTGCCCTGTTTAGCAAAACGGAGTCTAACTTCTCGCATCACATTTACCTCCGTTAAGCTTATTTGCACCGCAGCCGGCACAGTGAATCCTGCAGTGCGGTGTTGTCTGATTCATATACGCTTTTTTATTTTCGTTTTCAAGGAATTTTCTGCTTACACCGAAATCAAGATGATCCCATGGCAGAAGCTCTGAAAATTCTCTGCGTCTGTGTGTATAGAAATGAGGATCAATACCGGATTCATCAAACGCCTGCATCCACGCATCAAAATTAAACTGATCATCCCATGAATCAAATTTGCAGCCAAGCTCATAGGCACGCAATATAACCTTGCCGAGCCTTCTGTCGCCTCGTGCAAGCACGCCCTCAAGCAGTGATGTCGGAGTTTCATGATAGGATACTCTGATTTTTTTTGACGGTATAGATTCAAGCAAATACTTTTGCTTTTCTTTCAGTGACTCCATACTGTCCTCCGGCTCCCATTGAAACGGTGTAAATGGCTTAGGAATAAATGAAGCACAGGAAACAGAGACCTGAACGCCTGTTCCCTTTTGTCTGTTCGGATTTTTATAAAAAGCGTGCACAACCTCCATACCTAAATCAGCTATACCCTTGATGTCATCCATAGTCTCGGTAGGAAGACCCATCATAAAGTAAAGCTTAACCGAAGTCCAGCCATTGTCAAAAGCCTTGGTACAGGTTTTGATAACCTCTTCCTCAGTAACATTTTTATTGATAACATCTCTCAATCTTTGTGTACCTGCTTCAGGGGCAAAGGTAAGACCGCTGCGGCGTACTTTGTTGAGTTGCTCCACAAGCTCATCAGAAAAGTTATCAACTCTCAGACTTGGCAGAGAAAGATTTATATTTTCCTTAACTGTCCAGTCAATAAGTGTTGTGAGCATATTATTTACGTCACTATGGTCAGAGGTTGAGAGTGAGCAAAGTGAAATTTCATCATAGCCTGTAGATTCAATAAGTGCCTTGCACTGCTCATTAATTGTATCAACACTCTTTTCACGGATAGGTCTGTAAATAAATCCAGCCTGACAAAAACGGCAGCCACGTATACATCCGCGAAAAATCTCCTCAACTGCCCTATCGTGTACAATATTGATATACGGCACAACAAATTCCTTAGGATAATAAACCTTGTCCATATCTGAAACAATCGATTTTTTTATCACAGCAGGAGCATCTCCGACAGGCTCCAAGGATTTTAATGTTCCATCCTCATTATAGCTATCCTTATAAAGAGAAGGAACATAAACACCTGTGATATCCTTTGCCTTTTGTAAAAATTCCTGCTTTGTTGAGCCATTTTTCTTGCACTCTTTTAAAAGATCTATAACCTCGTTTGTGCTGTATTCACCCTCACCCAGAAAGACAATATCAACAAAATCTGTTATCGGCTCAGGATTACAGCAGCAAGGACCACCAACACAAATAATCGGTGTTAAATCAGATCTATCCTCGCTTTTAAGCGGTATATGTGCTAAATTCAGCATATTAAGCACATTGGTATAGCAAAGCTCATATTGGAGTGTAAAGCCTATCATATCAAATTCATTGATATAATCTCCGCTTTCAAGAGCAAACAAAGGAATATTATTTTTTCTAAGCTGCTCCTCCATATCATTGTCGGGTGCAAACACACGCTCGCACCACGCATCTTCTCTTTCATTAACAAGCCCGTAAAGTATTTTCATACCAAGATGACTCATACCAATTTCGTATGTATCGGGAAAGCAAAAGGCATAGCGAATATCAATACTGTCCTTATCCTTCATAACTGCATTTAATTCACCGCCGATATACCTGGCAGGCTTTTGAACATACTGTAATAATTTTTCAACTTCTTTTTTCATATAAACCTCTAATACATAATACTGTAAACAGCTAAATAAACCGCAATCAGCAGCATTGAAAACGATTTAAATTCAATAATTAACCAAATTGACAAAATCACAATTAAAATTAAAAATACCTTGCTGACAATGGCGGAAATACGATAAGAAAACAATCTTAACATCCTGCCACCATCAAGCGGATATATAGGTAAAATATTAATTG
>JAIDVA010000203.1 GCA_029059925.1 Eubacterium sp.
CATCAAATTTCAAAAGCTCCGTGTAAAAATCAGAGCCTGTAAGCATATACTCCCAATCATCCTGAACAAGCTCCGGATGTTCCTTCATTGCATTCAGAACTCTTTTTTCATCAACATCAATAGTAATATCAATATGCTGATTTTCGTCCTGATTTTCAGCAAGATAGGGTATCGCCTGCTTGGCAGTTCTGCCCTTCGGATTTATTATATTAACTTTAAGTCCTGCAATATCATAAACAGCCATACGGTCACCTTACATTTAATATATAACTTGTATTCTATACTCAATTAGTATAACCTAACGTTTTAAAATCGTCAAGCCTGTATAAAAACGGATAAGGATAAATTAATATCCTTATCCGTTTTCATCTGCATCCGGATTTAACTTTGCAAGCTCCGTATCCTTAAGCAGCACACTGTAATCCTTTGCATTGATTATATTATCATTTGTCAAATCAAGCAAAAATTCATATACATTCATATTTCGATCTTTATTGATTGCATCCTCATACCAGCAAGGAAGTATGTAATCATACGGAATACGCATTTCATCATCAGGGATTGAATAAACAAAATTATCCTGCTCATCAACACCTGTATAAACACAATCGTTAATACTTACAAATTTGAAGCCATAGTCTTTCTTTTCATTTGCATATAACTGAGCATATGAGCCGACAGGCGCAATAATAGTTGGTGCATTATTATAAATATTTGATGTGTCGGTATTATTAATGGAAATATTACCGTTTACAACTTTGTCGGATAAAACAATTTTTGCATTCAGATCAGTACTTGCAAAGCTTATATCAAGAAAATAAGTACTTGGTGCGAATATAATCTTTAAAGAAGTTAAATTCAAAACACCTTTTATATTCGCTCTGGGTATCCATATAATTTCAGCAGGACATACCTTTTCCCAATAATCACCGAACACAAGCTGATCTGCGCTTGACACCTTTGTATATGGTCCATAAAAGCTTATAACATTAGGCAGATAAATAACCCTAAGACTAACCACATTTTTCAGTGCCGATGAACTGATAATATTTGACGCACTGTCAAGATAAAGCTCCTCTGTTGTTGAACAGTTTAGCATATTACTTCCGAGAAGACCCGAAGCATTCGGTAAATCAATTACTCTGACATAACAATACTGACCGAATCGTAACGGAAGTGCTTTGCATTTAGGTGCATAAAGGGTATCAAGATAGCAGGAATAGAGAGCATCTGTTCCTATAGTCGAGATATCAGATGTATCCAGCTTATTTATAAAGGAACATTCAGCAAGGGCCTTTGAATAAATGGAATTTACCTTACCTATTGTAAGGTCATTCAAATATTTACACCCATTAAATAATCCCTCACTGAGAGAGGTTACATTTGGTATATAGCAATAAGACAGCGGACAGTCTTTAAAAACCTCTTTAGCTGTATTATCGATCATTTTAACATTCGGGAAATAACCAACCATTAATCCCGAGCCGGAAAAAAGACTATTCTTGAATTCTGTCAGATTTTCACCAAAATCTATTTTATGAAGCTTAGCACAATTCTTGAATGCAGATGCTGTTATCGTTTTTAACTTAGGCATACTGACATCTCTTAATTCAACACAATCATAAAAGACATTGTCACCATTAAATGCAGTAACACCGTTGGCAATAATATGCTTAAGATTTTTTGCACCATAAAAGCAATCCATACCAATATCTGTAATTGAATCCGGTAAAACTATACTTTCAATACTGCTGTATCTGAAAAGCGATGCAACAAGCCCTGTCGGTCTTTTACCATTAATAAATTCAGGAACAACAATATTTTTCTTTGTAGTAAATACGCTTGTTATGACACCATTAATCATAACAAAATCACTGCTTTTAGCATAATACTGAATAACATAATGCTGCGCAGCAACAGGGCTTAAATACCCATCATTATCAACCAAAACATAATTAATCTGGCTATCACTGTCAACAGTGATAGCTTTTTTATATACTGTGCCATTTGTTAAGCTTGGAACAGTCCTGTCAGTAGTATAAATAAGTTTTGCATCATCAGGTATGTTGTTAAATTCTACCGTCTGTGTGTCGTGATACAGACCACCGGCAGTGCTTGGTACTAATGGCTGATATGGCATATCATCAATAAGATTAATAAAGCTGAGTACACCTGAACCATAATAATAACTATCATCCTTGCCCATATAAACTGCCGAGGACTTTATTTTTTCCTTAACCTGAATAGGAGTATAATCCGGATTTTGCATAATAACATATGCACAGGCTGCACTGACAAAGGGCGCTGAAAAAGAAGTGCCGGTAAAATCAGAAGCATAACCGCCGCCAAGCTTTGCAGCATAAATATTTTCACCCGGTGCAGCGATATCTATAGCACTGCCATAATCGGAAAAGCTGCTGAACTTATATACAGCATCGTGAGATGCAACAGTAATTACCTCCTCACAGCCGGAGGGAGAAGCATATTCAGAGGGTGCCGCCTCGTTACCTGCCGAAACGCAAACAGTAATTCCGCTTTCAACAAGCCGTGATGCGAGCTCATTCTGAATCTCGTTTTCGCCGTCAAGCTCGTAGCCGTTAAAGCTCATATTCATAATATCAGGCTTATCCTTTTCAGCCAAAACATACTCAACAGCTGCCACAATTGTACTGAGAGAGGCAGTACCCTGGCTGTTGAAAATTTTGTATGGCTTAACCTTAACATTATCGGGTGTACTGCGTACTACAATGCTTGCGCAGGCAGTACCATGCTTAAGATCATCCATTGGATCATTTTTTATACCCGTATTACTGAAATTAATCGGATTATCAACATATCTGCCGATAAATTCAGTATGATTATAGTCAATACCCGAATCCATAATTCCAACAACAATTTCATCATCACTGCCGTCAAACAAAGACTTTATGTATTCAGCACCGCTGTTTACATAGCTATAGTCACTTGATACTCTCGACGCTGATGCAAAAATGCTGTTCGGCTCAGCATCATTCAGATAAAACATTCTGTCTTTTTCGACTGTATATCCAAGTGAGCTCAGCCTTTCATAAGCTTCAAGCATATCGCCTTTATTTTCATATTGTAAAACTGCCCAGTCAAGACCGTCAACACTGTCTATTGCTTTTTTATCCTCTATTTTATTCTCGGTTTTGACAACTAAACGGTTTGCACTCAGGGCTATATTATTATCTCCTGTCTCATTCTTCAACATATAATCGGCATCAGAATCGTATTTTTCGTTAAGCTGAGAAATGTTGTTGCAGAAGTTAAAAACGCTCTTTCTTTCAAGCTGAGTATTAATGGTTACATAAAGCGGACTCAGAATAAGCAAGAGCATTGCGGTGGAAAGGATTATTGAAATAAACCTTTTCATAAAACTACCCCCATTTAGTTTAAGATAACATAATTCTGTCAGAAAAGTCAACAAGAGTTAAAGATAAACACCAATGAGGGTGAATTTTGTTTATTAATTTTTTAATATATTAAATTATTGTTTAGCGTATTAAATGGTGTTGCATTTTACATCGTAGGGGCGCACAGTGTGCGCCCGCCAACATTATCGTTGTACCTACAGGCGAACGATGTTCGCCCCTACGTTGGTGCAGATTACGTGATTTCGTAGGGTGCGATGTGAACCCTTTTGTCACTAC
>JAIDVA010000204.1 GCA_029059925.1 Eubacterium sp.
GATTACCGGCATCATTCATATACGCATCATCCTCATTGCCGGCAAGAAATCTCCATCCGCTATCCGGCACTTCGTCATCAGGATTTTCGCGATACATATAACCGACTTTATATCCCTCTTTTGTTATCTTATCAGAGACAATACAACCATTTCCATTCGGTCCGCTCCATTGTATCAATTCTTTTATTTCAATATCTATAAAACCATTTTCATTTTTATTTACGCCTTTTTTCTTTTTAGAAAACAAACCCATTTTATTCACCCTTATACTTTATTTAATCATAACTGCTCATACATTTTGAGTGCATCTTCCTTTAAGGCATGTTCAGTTACAAGTAAAACTTTATATGTTTTAACATTTGTACCAAGTGTGATTTTGATTTCGTCACCAACCTTGACATCGTATGATGCCCTTGCAATTTTGCCGTTGACCTCGACCTTGCCTGCATCGCATGCCTCATTAGCAATCGTACGTCTTTTAATAATTCTTGACACTTTTAAATATTTATCTAATCTCATTATATCACCAACTCATCAGCAAACATCTGCTGATATTTATATACACATAAAAATCAAGGCACTGAATAATCAGTGCCTTTTTGGATATCAAAACTTATTTTACAGCATCCTTAAGAGCTGAACCAGCCTTGAAAGTAGGAACCTTTGTCTCAGGAATTGACATTGGAGCCTTTGTAAGAGGATTGATACCCTCACGAGCAGCACGAGTCTTAACAGCAAATGTACCGAAGCCAACGATTGAAACCTTATCACCGTCAGCAAGTGCATCCTTAACTGAATCTAAAACTGCTGATACTGCAGCCTCTGCGTCCTTCTTTGAAAGTTCTGCCTTTGCAGCAACTGCTGCTACGAGTTCTGTCTTATTCATTTAAAATTCCTCCGTTTACTGAATTACTCAGCTAATATTTCTTTTGCCTTATCCCAGAGCAAATCAAGCTCTTCCAATGAAGAATCCTTCATTGAGATACCCTGCTGCTCAGCAAGCTGTTCAACAATAGTAAAACGCTTAATGAACTTATCGGTAGCTCTTGTTAATGCCTCTTCGCTGTCAACATCGATAAATCGAGAAATGTTGACACACGAAAAAAGGACGTCACCGAACTCCTCTTCAATATCTGATGAATTGTTCTGATCAATGGCATGAATTAACTCGTTAATCTCCTCTTGAACCTTATTAATGGCACCCTCACTGTCATCCCAGTCAAAACCGACCTTTGCAGCCTTGCTCTGTACCTTTTGCGCACGCATAAGGGCAGGCAATTCTATAGGTATGCTTGACATAGATTCACTCTGCTTTTTCATACCCTTAGTTTTAAGTTTGACAGTATCCCAGCTTGAAAGAGCATCCTTTTCGTTATCAGCCTTAACATCGCCGAAAACGTGCGGATGACGAATAATAAGCTTTTGACAAATATCGTTGCAGACATCGTCAAAATCAAAACTGCCCTGCTCCCTCTCCATTTCACAATGAAGGGCAACCTGCAGTAAAACGTCACCAAGTTCTTCTCTCATGCCTTCCGTGCTGTTCTTGTTGATAGCCTCAATTACCTCATAAGTTTCCTCAATAAAATTCTTTTTAATCGAGGAATGAGTCTGTGCACGATCCCAAGGACAGCCGCCGGGTGCTCTGAGCAGCGTGACGATTGAAATTAAATCATCAATACTGTATTTATCTTTCTGTTCAAATTCAACAGCCACAAAACCACTCTCTTTCGATTAACTTGTCTGCATTAGATAATACAATAAAAAGGCAATAATTTCAAGTAGTTAAGCGGAAAATTTACATTATTTTAAACTTTTTATATCCCTAAAAGCGACACTGTTCATCAAAAAAAGAAGAACTGTGAAAGAAAATAGACAAATCAATACACTGAGTATGAAAATAAGTATGGAGGGCATCGAAATACTGACAGAGTCTCTAAGACAATAAGTGACACAATATGACAATGAGGCACAAAGCATAGGCTTAATAAAAATTTCAAGAAGATTGAATTTTGCTTTCGTCTTTTTTCTTATTGTAAACATATTCCACACAAGTATAACTGAAAAACCAACAAAATTTGAAATTGCACTGCCGATTATATTTATCTCATCATTCGAAATTAATATGTAGTTAAGCAAAACTCTTATACCGGCAGAGACAGCAAAAGGCATGATAGTCTGCTTTGCATATCCGAGTGCCTGTGTGCAATAAACCGAGGTTGATGCAGCAGCACACGGCAGAGATGTAATGCCAAAAACAAATAAGAGCTTTCCCGAATTCTGTACAATATCGTTGTTATTGCCGCTATAAAACATTTCCAGAATATCATTATAAAAAAGAGCAAGCAACACACCGCCGCAGACAGACAGAATTACCGTGTATTTAAAAATACTTGTGAGCAGTGAAGAAAACCTTTCCTGACCGCTCTCAAAAGCGGTACTGACAGCAGGAACAGCCGTAACACCGAGTGCCATTACTATTGCAGGAATAAGATTTTTGAAATCAAGTGCAACAGCATAAATTCCAAGAACATATGTATAAACATCGTCACCGCATGATACATACTGAGC
>JAIDVA010000205.1 GCA_029059925.1 Eubacterium sp.
AGCCTTATCGTCGGCAGCTTCATATGTTTATAAGAGACAGTTGTTGGACTTGGTACAACGGGCCTCTTTATCGGAGACCAGATAAGACGAAATCATAAAAATGCAAAAATTCTATTTGCTGCACGCAGCAATGAAAAATGTGAAAAGGCAGAATTTGTAAAAGCAAATTTAAATGCAGATTATCTGTCAACATCGGATATGACTGAAAAGGAAATGGCAAAGAGCATTATAAACAGGCTTGGCGGCACGGCAAACGTTTTTGTAGGTACATCGGGAACTGAGCTTGAAAGCAGACTTGCGTTTGAATATGGTGTACTTGGCTGTAACGGAATATATAACAGCTTTTCACTTGGCCCCAAGGTTACCTATGACACAATGCCCTTTGGCTTTAAAAATCAGGTGATATTGGCATCCATTAATTTTACGCAAAAGCATATGGAGCAGGCTATTGAAATTTTGTGCAAAAGCAATTTTGATGAACTTGTTGAGCTTATTGATAAGGATGAATTTGTATCAAACCCTGTTTATGTTTACGAAAACAGAATTTACTGCAAGGGTGCTCCGCTGAAAACAGCGGTTGTTTGGAACAAAGATTATATTGACGAGGAAAAATAATGAAAGCTATTGAAATAACAAAACCTTTTGAAATAAAGATTATTGATAAAGAAATTCCGCAGGTTAAGGAAAATGAAGCACTTTTGAAGGTTCTGTACTGCGGTATTTGCGGCGCAGATGTTGCCTCATTTACAGGCAATCAGCCTTTTACTACATATCCGAGAATACCCGGTCACGAATTTTCTGCACAGATTGTTGAAATACCCAAAAATGATAAGGGACTGAAAAAAGGGGATATCGTAACCTGTAACCCTTATTTTAACTGCGGTGACTGCTATTCCTGTAAAAGAGGAATTGTGAATGCCTGCACGGATAATCAGACCATGGGTGTTCAGCGTGACGGCAGCTTTCAGGAATATATCACAATGCCTGTTGAGAGAATTATTGACGGTAAAGGCTTGTCAGCTGAACAGCTTGCTTTGATTGAGCCGTTTTCTATTAGCAATCACGCATTGTCAAGAGCAGAAGTTAAGCAGGGGAATAATCTGCTTATTATGGGTGCAGGTCCTATCGGGCTTTTTGCTCTTCTTAAAGCAAAGGCAATGGGTGCAAGAGTTGCAATAGCCGATATGCTTTCAAGCAGACTTGCACTTGCAGAAGAATATGGCGCAGATAAAATAATCAATGTTAAGGAGCAGGATTTAAAGGCAGAATGTGATACCTTTACAAGCGGAAATGGTTTTGATGTTTGTGTTGAGGCCTGCGGTGCACCTGAAACCTTTTTGAATTGTATTGACAATTGTGCTTATGGTGCTAATATTATTCTTATCGGCAATGGCAAGCGTGAAACGACCTTTGTGCACTCGATTATAT
>JAIDVA010000206.1 GCA_029059925.1 Eubacterium sp.
ATATTGATGGTATTGATGGTCTTTTGCTTGATTTGGGAGTGAGCTCCTTTCAGCTTGATACAGCGGATAGGGGATTTTCCTTTCACAAGGATGCACCGCTTGATATGCGAATGAGCAAATCAGGTCTGAGTGCACGTGATGTTGTTAATACTTATAGCGAGCAGGAGCTTTCAAATATTATTTTTAAATACGGCGAAGAAAAGTTTGCACGAAGAATTGCTGCTAATATTGTGAAGGCAAGAGCGGACAAGCCTGTTGAAACCACATTTGAGCTTGTTGACATAATCAAGTCCTCTATGCCGCAAAGGGCAATGCGTGATAGTCATCCTGCACGGCGTACATTCCAGGCAATACGTATTGAAGTAAACGGAGAGCTTGAAGTGCTCAGTTCAACACTTGATGATGCCTTTGACTGCCTGAACA
Organism: Eubacterium sp.; assembly: GCA_029059925.1. Lineage (GTDB taxonomy): Bacteria > Bacillota > Clostridia > Oscillospirales > Acutalibacteraceae > Eubacterium_R. The sequence goes on from JAIDVA010000206.1 coordinate 424, forward strand.
GCGGCGGAAGAATTGCAATTATTACCTTCCATTCGCTTGAAGACAGGATAGTTAAAGAAAAGTTTAATGAATGGTGCAAAGGCTGTACCTGCCCTAAGGAATTTCCTGTTTGTGTATGCGGCAATAAACCAAAAGGTAAAACATTTAAAGCAATTTCACCAAGTGAAGAGGAGCTTGAGGTTAATCCAAGAGCACGCTCCTCTCGTTTGCGCATATTTGAAAAATTCTGATAAATCGGTTTTGATTCCGATATACTATATTTATTTTTAGAAAGAGGTGAGTCAGGTGACTAATACAGGTGATTTTAGACGTTATTCATATTCAAGTGACGCATCATATGCACTAAAGGCTTTTGATGTCAGCAGGTCATCGTCATCTGCTGCACCTGCTTATATTCCTGAGCCAAACAGAGGTCTTAAGGTAAGGGAAAACGGCAAGCGCAAAAGTAAAAATCAGCTTAAATATGAGCAAAAGCTCGGCTTCGGAAAAATGGTTATGATTATTGCTGCAGCAGTTCTGATGATAGCTATGTTTTTTGGGGTTCTGCATACATATGCGCAAAAGAATGAGCTTAATCATGCAATATCCAATCTTGAGTCACAGCTTTCTGTTGCGCAGAGTGAAAACACTCGTATCAACAGTGAGCTTAATTCGCTTGTGTCAATGAGTATGATTGAAAAATATGCTGTTGAAGAGCTTGGAATGACTAAAATGCAGACTCAGCAAATCAGATATATCAATGTGTCAGAATTCAGAGACGAGTATAAAAACGCTGTTGAATATGTGGCAGATCAGGCAGCACAATAAGTAATAATATTAATATAATTTGCGTATTATTATGTAGCGTTATGTTGAGAGTTAGTTTACTAACTCTCATATAGTTTTTATTAAATAAGATAACAATTGCGAGGAGGAAGAGTAAGTGAAAAAAAATTCGGGAAAAAATATGCTTAAAAGATTGCTGGCACTGTCGGTTGTAATCATCTTTCTTCTCTGTACAAATACAGCAAGAGTTTTCTATTTGCAGGTTGTACGTGGTGAGGAGCTTTCGCAGAAGGCAGATTCACAGCAGATGAGGGATACCGAAATTACAGCAATGCGCGGAACAATTTATGATGCTGAGGGCAATGTGCTTGCACAGTCAGCGACTGTGTGGAATATCTACATTGATCCGCTTGCAATTGACCTTGAAATATCAGACGAAGATACTGCTGAAAAAATTGCTGAAAAACAGAAAAAAAGTGAAGAAAGGCGCAATTTGCTTGTCGATAAATTTACAGAGCTTTTTGAATATGACGACGAGGAAAAGGCTGAGTTCATTGAAAAAACCAAGGCAGATAATCATTACACAGTGGTTGAGAAAAAGGTCGAAAATAATATCAAGGAGCAGATATCAGAGTTTATCAGCGAAAACAGGCTTAACTTTATCGGAATGGAACAGACTTCCAAGAGGTATTACCCATACGATTCGCTCGCTTCATCGGTAATAGGATTTACGGGTGCAGATGATCAGGGATTAAGCGGTCTTGAGTCGTATTATGACGAACAGCTCACAGGTACAAACGGCAGAGTGATTACTGCTAAGGATGCTGTGTCAAACGATATTTCCGATGACTATGAAACCTCGGTTGAGGCAACGGATGGAAATTCGCTTGTGCTTACAATAAATCAGACAATTCAGTATTATCTTGAAAAAGGTCTTAGAGAAACACTTGAGCAGTATCAGGCAAAGGGTACCTACGGTGTTGTTATGAACTGCAATACAGGTGCAGTTCTTGCAATGGCATCACTTCCTGACTATGATTGCAATAATCCGTATAAGCTGACCTACAGTAAAAATATTGAAGAAATAAAAGAGATTGAGGGTAAAGAGGAAAAGCAGATTGCTGAGAGTGCTGCAGTTCAGAATCAGTGGAGAAATTTCACGGTTAACGATACCTATGTACCCGGCTCTGTTTTCAAAACCTTTATTGCATCTGCGGCACTTGAAGAAAATGTAGTGTCACTCAATACAACCTATAACTGCACAGGCTCAATTAAGGTGCAGGGATGGAACAGACCAATGAACTGCCACTATCATGCAGGTCACGGTGTGCAGACCTTTACACAGGGACTTGAAAATTCCTGCAATCCGTTCTTTATCACAGTTGGTCAGAAGCTTGGTGTACATAACTATTTCAAATATTTTGACGCATTCGGGTTTACGCAGCAGACGGGTATTGATCTACCGGGTGAAGCTGAATCACAGTACTACGCAGAGGATAAGTACTCAATAGTTGAGCTTTCCTCAGCTTCAATGGGTCAGACAAATTCGCTCTCACCTATACAGGTTTGCACAGGTATTTCAGCAATAGCAAATGGCGGCAAGCTTGTTACACCTTATCTTGTTTCTTCAATTCTTGATTCAGAGGGCAAAACCATAAAAAAGACCGAACCGAATGTTGTAAGACAGGTTATCTGCAGTGAGACAGCGGAAACTGTCAGAGGAATGATGAAGAGTGTTG
>JAIDVA010000207.1 GCA_029059925.1 Eubacterium sp.
TTCTGACATTGAAACAGTTACTTCTATTTCATTTAATGTTGATTATAATGATCCGCTTTTTTCTACATATGATAATTTTCAACTAAAAGAAAATAAGGATATTTTAATCGATTCAATCATAAATTCATTGTTAAAGGAAAATAAAATGATTAACAATGATTCCGATAAGAGTATATATGATGAAAAAACTTCTGAAGCATATGATTATGAGAAAGATTATTTACTTATAGTTGAAAATGGCTTGTATTTAACTAATATAGATGAAAGAATAAACCATATTGACGATGCACTTGATAAAAGACTTGATGCTGATAAAAATTATAAATCATCAAATAATCAAAGATTAATTGGTGAAAGATATCGTGAAAAAGCGTCTGAATATTTCAGACAAGGAGACGCTAATGAGGCGGTAAAATCATATGAAAAATGTATATATTGGTTTTTAACGAGTATTAACACATACTATAATGAAACGGAACAAGATAAGAAAGAATTCAAAAAAATGAAAAATGGTGTTATTTTTTCTATTGATGAAATTTTAAATATTGAGAATCAAAATACAGAAAAGCACAAAAAAGCTGAACTATTTAGAGAAGTGTATAGTGAGGTTTTTAAGAAACTTTAATATATGTAAAATTATAATTTACTCACAATTTTTTTTACACCAAGGTAACAATAGCATTAGGATCTGGTGGGAAACCGTGCAGGTTCAAGTCCTGTTACCTGCACCAAATAGACTTGGTCTTCTCAGGAATTCCAAGTCTTTTCTTTTACCAAGATATACGCAGTTAAAGCAAAAATTAAGCACCTTTGAATTTTCAAAGGTGCTTTTTGTGATTTAAAATGCTTGAGCATTGCAGTCATTGCTCAAGCCAAATCTGTCAGCTTGTATCTATTGAATATTCATGATATAATAAAAATTATTAATCAGTATTTCGAGAGGAAAATATGGATATATATAAAGATAAGGATATAGAAAAAGCATTTGAATTTCTGGTTAAAGATTATGGCTTAAAATATGAGTATCAGGCTTTTTTTGACGCTTTTAATGACGGAAGTGGATGGAATATTTTCACATATAGCTACTATAACGAAAGCGGATGCTTCACTGTTCATACATTACCGCAACGCGGAGAACTTGATTTTTATTGTTCTGAAATCTTCAGTACAAATTATCAAAACCTATATGAAAGAAATATAAATATATATATTACAACAATTGAAGAGGCAATCTGGAAAAAGCATTCTAAAATATGGATATTTAACAGACCTTTTTTCTTGTGGAGTACACGCAGAATTACGCAAGCTGCCGCTGAAGTGTTGAAGGTGCATATCGAAAAGCATGGTGAATTTTACGGAATAAAGTGCAACAAAAATACGAAAAAATAGAATATTTATTTCAAAATTAAAATAAGACCGTGATACAGCGTATCACGGTCTTTAATCTTCTTATTTCCAGCCCTGAATAATTGATGGATTTGCAAAAATCTCATCAAGCTTTTTCATAAACGGAACAACATCACCATAGTCAAGAGCTCTGTGATCAATTGCAATTGTAAGCGGCATAATGAGTCTTGTCTCAATAACATCATTGCCATTTTCGTCAGTAACGACAGTAGGCCTTTTCTGAGCAGAATCTATAGCAAATGCGGTTGTCTGCGGTGGAATAATTTCAAGAAGTGTGCAGGCTCCCTTATGTTCACGATAAATTGAGCCGAGATTTGATATGGTTGTTGTACCTTGCTCAATGTCATGCTTTGTAAGACGGTCGGTAACAGGTATTGAATAATATTTCTTTTTATCATTGCCTGTAAGAGTGTGTACCTTATGCTTACCGGGCATTTTTGAACCATATAATCTGCGAACAGCCTGAAGAATTTTACCCTCTTTAAGACCTGTTAAGGTATTGTCGAGAGATACTTCAAACATAACTTCGTTCATATCTGAATTTTTTGCACGTCTGATACTGTCATTGATTGCAGCTGACATTTCAGTAAGAGTTTTGCTGCCCATATCATGCATGTTAATAGTCATCATTTCACCACTTGGCAGGACCATAGGCATTGATATATCAATATTGTCAAAATATTTTAATGTTCCGCGAACTAATTTTCTGTTGAATTCAAGATGAGTATTCATCTTAGGTGCAGCCTTTAGTCCTTCGCAGATAATCTTGAGCATTACTGTGTTGATTGTGATTTTCTTTGATTTATCAGTGCAGTCTGCATTGAGTTTTTTACATTCATTAAAAAAGTCTGTAACATCAGCCTCATATGTTACTACACCATGCGGAATAGCCTCCCAGCTTTCCGATGTCATGTTGGATACAATCTTTCTTGCTATTCCAAAAATTTCTTCTTTTACTAATGCCATAGGTATTCTCCTTATAGTTAATAAACAAAATATATCATAAATTTCTAGTAAAGTCAATTTTTTGAGTGATATTTAACATGATTTATTAACTGTTAATTGTGATGTAAAAGATTTTTCAGATCTTCGTGCAGCCTACTTCTTAAGTCATCTGCTGTAGTATTGATGCTTTCTTTTATTTCATCAAGCTGAGTCTTAAGCTCTTCTTTTGTGAATGCTTCTTCGTTAAATCTTTTCCTGTATTCGAGCATAAGATGCGGTCTGAATTTAGGATGTGAAATAAGAATTAAAGCCTTTGCTCTTTCTTTAAGTGTTCTGCCCTTGAGCTGAGCAATACCATATTCTGTTACAACAAAGTTTACATCATTTCTTGGTGTAGTAATTGCACTGCCTTCAGTAATGAGCGGAACAATTCTGGATATCATACCTCTTTTTGCTGTTGAAGGCATAGCTATAATTGATCTGCCACCGCGGCTCATTGTAGCACCACGGACAAAGTCCACCTGTCCTCCGACTGCAGAGAATTGATTTAAGCCGACTGTATCTGATACTACCTGTCCGAGCAGATCAACCTGCAGGCAGGAATTGATTGAAACCATATTATCATTCTTTGCAATTTCACTTGGATTGTTTACATGATCAATCGGATGCATTTCTACAGATGGATTATTATTAAGATAATTATTAAGCTTTTCAGAGCCGAAGGCTGCACCTAACACAGTTTTACCTTTGTTGATTTGTTTTTTATTGTTATTGATTACGCCTTTTTCAAGAAGGTCAACAACTCCGTCACCGACCAATTCACTGTGGAGTCCCAAATCTTTTTTATCGCCAAGTTGTGCACATACTGCATTTGGGATACCGCCGATACCAAGCTGTAGACAGTCACCATCATTAATAAGCGATGCACAGTGCTTGCCTATTTTCATTTCAATATCACTGATTTCAACGTCATTTACTGCAGGCAACGGTTCGTCGATTTCTACAAAATATGTAAAGTCTCTTACATGCTTAATACTGTTGCCAAAGGTGCGAGGCATATATTTATTAACCTGTGCAATAACAATCTCACAGTAATCAGTTGTACCTCGTGTATAATCAACTGTAGTTCCGAAAGAAACGTATCCATGCTCGTCTGGCGGTGATACCATTACTATCGAAACTCTTGGACAGATATAATTTTTAATTACATCCGGGATTTCATAAAAGTGTGATGTTGTAAATTCACATGTGCCTTCTGATATTGCTTTTCTGTTGCTCTGTGATGCAAACAGGCAGTTGAATGTAAAATGGCCCTTCATTTCAGGTCTGCACCATGGTGAATCACCAAGCGTAAGCATACTTGTTATTTGTACATCCTTATAGTTTTTATAGTTTTCAACGAGAGCTCTTTCAATTCCAAAAGGCTCACCGCAAGCCATACCGGTTACTACTTTATCGCCGTCGTTAATGGCCTTTATAGCTTCTTCGGCAGTAACAAGCTTACTTTCATATATTTCCTTCCAGCTCATATATTTTCCCCCTTAAACTTTTAACAGTTTGTAATATAATATCTTATTTATAACACTTCTGTCAATAATTATTGCATTGAATGTTGAAAAATAGTATAATGTCTATCAGAGGTGATGATAATGATTATTGATATGAATAAATACTGTACGCTTGATAATGCTTCTGTTGGTATGAAGCAGGCAATTGCTGATGCCGTCAGCGGTGATATTATTTCATTTGAAAAAAACGAATATCATTTTTACAAGGACTACAGTGAGCACAGACCTTATCATATGACTAATACGGATTCGTTCAGAAATCCGGAAAAATATTTTGCTGTTCTTGCTGAGAATAAGCAGAATATCACAATTGACGGTAATGGTTCTACTTTTGTAATTCATGGCGATATATGTGCTTTTTCTCTTGTAAAATGCAAGAATATTACGCTTAAAAATTTTACAATAAGATACAATTCACCCACAAACTTTGAAATGACTGTAAAAGAGAAAAAGGGATTGAGTGTAAAGTATTCAATTCCTGAAAATACCTCTTTTTATGTCAAGAACAATAGTATTTACTTTTTTGAGCAAAGTCCTTTTACGAAAAAAAACTACTATGAGTTTAAGAACAAGCCAAAGAGCTATTGTAATGTGCTTCATAACGGTGATGATGTTTACAGAACACAGATATCACCGTTCAGAACAGCTGTTAAGATTAAAAGACGCAGTCAGACAGAAGTTAATATTTCATATATTATTCCGCCCCAGCTTAAGGTTGGTGATACAATAACAATGTCCAACAATTGGAATCGTTCTTCCTGCGGTCTCTTCTTCTGGGAATGCAGTGATATTGTAAGTGAAAATATTACTGTCAACTATATGCACGGTTTCGGATGGCTTTCACAGATGTGTGAGAATTTAACCTTTAATAAAATAAACTTTAAGCCTGCTGATGGTTACAAGGTATCTTCTTTTGCGGATTGTATTCACGTATGCGGCTGTAAAGGCTATGTGAATATCAATGAATGCTTTTTCACGCATCCTCATGATGATGGTATAAATATTCACGGTGCATTTCTTAGACTTAAGGAGCTTGTTGATGATAATACTGCTGTTTTCGAATTTGTTCATAAACAGCAGGGTGGATATTCTGCATTTTTTGAAGGTGATAAGGTTAAGCTTTACAGCAGAAAAAATCTTCAGGAGCTTGATGGTGTTTATACAGTGAAATCATCGGTTGATGATATAAATAACAAAATCGTTAAGATTATTTTTGAAGAAAAGCTTCCCAAAATGGAAAATAGACTTTTTGTATGTGAAAATGTTACATACAATCCAAGAGTTAAAATATCTAACTGTACATTCAGAGCAATTCCTACAAGAGGTATACTTTGCACAACTGATAAGGAATCTGAGATTTGTAATAACAAATTTATTGCACTTAAGATGCCTGATATCTATATTTCCTGCGACTGCAGAGATTGGTATGAGTCGGGACCGTGCAAGAATATGAAAATACATAATAATAGCTTTTCACAGAAAAATCCTGTTGTTTTAGAGCCGTTATGTATGTTCAAGCCTGTGTCTGATGTGCACGAAAATATAGAAATTTATGATAATGAAAATGGAGAAAACTAATGAGTAAAAATATGATTATCGGTCAGTCGGGTGGACCTACTGCAGTAATAAATGCAAGCCTTGCCGGTGCAATTGAATGTGCTTTTGCTTTAGATGAAATCGGCACGGTTTATGGAATGGTTAATGGTATTCAGGGGCTTCTTGATGATAACGTTATTGATCTTAATGAACGTTTTGAAAATAATCTTTCAAGACTTAACAGGCTTAGCATGACTCCTGCTATGTATCTTGGTTCTTGCAGATATAAGCTGTCCGATGATGATAGTGAGTATGAAAAGATAATTGAAGCACTGAAGAAATATGATATAGGCTATTTCTTTTATATAGGCGGCAATGATTCAATGGATACAGTTGACAAGCTGTCAAGATATGCTGTTAAAAATAATATTGACATTAAAATTGTCGGCATACCTAAAACAATTGATAATGATTTAATGGGTATTGACCATTCGCCCGGTTTTGGCAGTGCTGCAAAGTATATTGCACTAGCTGTTCGCAATGTCGCCTATGATACAAGTATTTACAGCATTAAGAGTGTACATATTATTGAAGCGATGGGCAGGAATGCAGGTTGGCTTGCTGCTTCATCTGTGCTTGCACGCGACAGCAAAAATGTTGCGCCGCATCTTATATATTTGCCTGAAATTCCATTCTCAGCGCAACGTTTTGTAAATGATGTTAAAGAAAAGCTCAGCGAATATAATTCAGTAATTGTGGTTGCGAGCGAAGGACTCAAGGATGAGAATGGTGAATATATAAGCGCAAAGAATAATGTAGATAAATTCGGTCATGTTATGCTCAGTGGTACAGGTAATTACCTGAAAAGTCTTGTTGAAGAGCATATCGGCTGTAAAGTACGAGCACTTGAGCCAAGCATACTTCAGCGAAGTGCAGGTCATACAGCTTCACTTACTGATATGACAGAGGCACAGAATCTAGGTGCTGTCGCTGTAAGAGCAGCTGTTAGGGGAGAGACAGGTGTCTTCTCGACACTTCACCGTACATCTGACAATCCATACAGCATCAAGTATTCTACCGAAAAGGTATCTGTGATTGCGAATGCAGAAAAAACAGTGCCGCTTGAATGGATTACAGAAAGTAAGAACGATGTTACACAGGAAATGGTAGACTATCTGAAGCCTCTTGTGCGTGGAATGCCTCAGGTACCTTATCGTGACGGCTTGCCTGATTATGTCGGCATAGCTTATCTTGATATGAAAAAACAGAAGTATAAAGATTAAAAACATATGTGGCTATTGCAAAATAATTCTGTTTGTGCTACAATAACAAAAAACAAGAAAGTGATGTGAAAAAATGCGTAATTCAATCTGCAGATAATAACGAATTTACTTTGTCTATACACCAAGGGACAGCTATATGTATTTCGTTATTTCGGGTTTACCCACTATTGCAGAAACGCATTTTTATCAGCTTTCCTTAGTATAGTTATGTCTATATCTATATAACTCAGGCTGTCGGAATTTGCGTTTCGGCAGCTATTTTATTTTGGAGGTATATAGATATGTCAGTAATAAGTGTAAATAAATTATTCTTTGCCTATGATGGTGCATCTGAGAATGTTTTTGATGATATCTCATTCAGCATGGATACATCATGGAGATTGGGTCTGATAGGCAGAAATGGCAGGGGAAAGACCACTCTTTTAAAAATTCTGTTGGGCGATCTTGAATATAAAGGCAGTGTTATTTCAAAAAATGATTTTTATTATTTTCCTTGCAGGATAAGTGATAAAAGCGAAATTACTATTGAAATCATCAGAAATCAGTGCTTTAAAGACGATTGGGAAATTATACGTGAGTTAAATTTTCTTAAGTGTGACAGCGAAATTCTTTACAGACCCTTTGATACATTGTCAATGGGGGAGCAGACTAAATGTTTGCTCTGTGCAATGTTTTTGATTGATAATGCGTTTCTTTTGCTCGATGAGCCGACAAATCATCTTGATTCTCAATCAAGACAAATCGTGGCTGATTATTTAAAAAGAAAAAACGGTTTTATTTTGGTGTCACACAACAGGTATTTGCTCAATGAGGTTTGTGACCATATTATTTCAATTAACCGCAGCAATATAGATGTTATTGCAGGTAATTATGATGTTTGGAAAGACAGCTTTGATAAAAGAGAACAGTTTGAAAAGAGTAAAAATGACAAACTAAAGAAAGATATAAAGCACTTAGAAATATCATCAAAACAGGCTGCTGATTGGTCGAATATTTCAGAGGGAAGAAAAATAGGCTTTGATCCGAAGAAAGTTGAAAAAAGCATAGACAGACGGCCAAAGCAGGCGGCTAAAGCAAAAAAGATGATGTCCCGAGCTAAGTCCTACGAAAAACGTATGCAAAATAAAATTACAGAAAAGGAAAACTTGCTTTCTAATACGGAAAATAATCTTTCTCTTAAATTGAATCCTGAGCCTTATCGAAGTAACACTTTAGGCTATGTGAAAAATCTAGGTCTTTCATTTTATGAAAAAGAAATATTCAATAATG
>JAIDVA010000208.1 GCA_029059925.1 Eubacterium sp.
CTTATAAATCTGTTTATGCGTTTTTATGATGCAAACAGCGGCGAAATTTTGCTTGATGGCAATAATCTTCTTGATATTACAAGAAATTCACTCAGAAGCAATATCGGTATGGTTTTGCAGGACACATGGCTTAAAAGCGGTACGATTGCCGAAAATATAAGACTTGCAAATCCAAACGCTACGGATGAAGAGGTAATTGACGCCGCAAAAGCAGCTCATGCACATTCGTTTATCAAGCGTTTGCCGAATGGATATGATACCTATATCGGCGAGGATGGCGGGTCACTCTCTCAGGGGCAAAAGCAGCTGCTGTGCATAACCCGTCTTATGCTTTCACCTCCGCCTGTTCTTATACTTGACGAGGCTACCTCATCTATTGATACAAGAACGGAAATAAGAATTCAGAAGGCATTTAACAAATTGATGCAGGGAAGGACAACATTTGTAGTTGCTCATCGGCTCTCAACCATAAAAAATGCCGATATTATACTGGTTATGAATGACGGCGATATTATCGAGCAGGGCAGTCATAAACAGCTTTTTGAAAAGAAGGGCTTTTATTATACCCTTTATAATTCGCAGTTCCCTAAAAAGGATATGTAATCTGTAAGACCGAACTTGTTTCGGTCTTATTTTTTATCCGATACATTGCACTTTCGGCTACCTTTTTCTTGTAAATTATTTTTATATCGTGTATAATTATATTAGCTATGAATTAGGAGGCTGCAATATGAATTACAACCTGAAAACAAATAACTATAAATCCTTTGAAACCTTTAAGGCTAATGTAATGTATCCACGTTCTTATTTCATTCCGTTTGCGTCGCTTAAAGAGCTTGATGGCACGGATATAAGGAATGAACGCTACAGCTCATCAATGGTAGAATGTCTGTCAGGAGAGTGGGACTTTACATATTATAATAATTGCCTTGACATACCTGCTGATTTTGATACTGATAAAATCGAATTTGATAAGGTGATTGTTCCGTCTGTATGGCAGCATACAGGCTATGAACCGCCTTATTATGTTAATCAGCGTTATCAGTTTAAGCCTAATCCGCCTGAAATTCCTGTGGATTGTCCGGCAGGTGTCTACAGAAAATATATAAATATAGAGAATACCGAGCAGAATTATTATATCTGCTTTTTAGGTGTTGCAGGAGGATTTGATCTTTTCTGCAACGGCAAATTTGTCGGCTACAGCGAGGGCAGCCACAATACCTCACAGTTTGAGCTTAACAGCTTTATTACTGAAGGGGAAAATGAAATCGTTGTTGTTAACTATAAGTGGTGTAACGGCACATATCTTGAGGCTCAGGATATGTTCAGATGCAACGGAATTTTCCGTGATGTTCTTCTGTACAAAACAGGCGGTAATTCAATTTATGATTTTGAGGTTAAGACTGAATATATCAGCGACAGCAAATATAAGCTTGAAATTAAGCCGTCACTCAAAATTACAGATGATTGTCAGTTCACAGCATTTTTATATGATGACGGCAAGCTTGTTGCATCGAATTCTGTTGAGGTCACACCAAAGCAGCCTGACAAAATAACCTTTGATTCATTAGATGTCAGCGAATGGTCTGCCGAGATCCCTTATCTTTATGATCTTGTCATTACACTTTCACAGGGCGAGAATATTATTGAGGTTATCAAAAAAAATGTCGGCTTTAAGCATATAGAAATAAAGGGCAATGTATTTTATTTCAATAATCAGAAGATTAAGCTTCTTGGTGTAAATCACCATGATACAAACCCGAAAACAGGATATGCAATGACGATTGAGGATATGGAGCTTGATGTCAAAACAGTTAAGGAATTCAATGGTAATTGTATAAGAACATCTCATTATCCGCCTGATCCTGCTTTTCTTGATTTATGTGATGAATATGGAATTTACATTGTTGATGAGGCTGATATCGAGACTCACGGCTGTGAGGCAGAAATAAAGAAAATAAATGGCAGAGGTGCCTGCTCACACAATCCTGCATGGAAGGAGCATTATTGGGACCGAGTATACCGTATGTTTGAGCGTGACAAGAACCACCCGTCAATCACAATGTGGTCACTCGGTAATGAGGCTCATGGATACAGCAATCAGGACTATTGTTATGAAGAACTGAAAAAGCTGACAGCTATCCCAATTCACTATGAGGGTGTTTGCAGAACAAGACGTTGGGCTTATGATGTTCTTTCTCAGATGTATACACATCCTGCACAATGCGAAAAAATTGCGGCAGGTCACGGATTACCATCAAAATACTACACAAAGCCTTTTTATCTTTGTGAGTATGCACATGCGATGGGCGTCGGTGCAGGTGAACTTGAAAGATATGTAAAATGCTTTTACAGTGCAGATAATATGCTCGGCGGCTGCATATGGGAATTTGCTGACCATGCAATTTATCATGAGGATGGCGATTACGAATATACCTATGGCGGTGACCATGGTGAATTAAAACACGACGGTAATTTCTGCGTTGATGGTCTTTTCTATCCCGACAGAGCACCTCATTCGGGAGCATGGCAGATGAGAGCATGTTACCGTCCTGTAAGGGCAGAAAAGCACGGCGTAACAAGCTATACCTTCTTTAACCATAACTATTTTAAAAAGGCTGATTTGCTTGTTAATTATACGGTGCTTGAAAATGGGAAGCCGATTGTTCAGGGTGAATTGAAGCTGGATATTCAGCCGCAAGGCTCTGTAATGGCTGAGATTGAAAAGTTTGATTATAATAAGAAGAAAAATACAGTTGTTCAGTTTGAATATGTTGATGGCGAAAATACGCTTGCAGTTGAGGAAATTGTAATTTCTAAGGGTGAAATAGTTGTTGATATTAAAAAGACATCTGTCCCTGAGGTGCAGCAGAGTGAAAATCGCCTGTTTATTGCTTTTGAAAACGGAAGGATGATTTTCAACACTGCTACAGGCTTTGTTGATTCGTATATATATAACGGAAAAGAGCTTGTAAATCAGGTGCCGGGCAGCGATTTCAAGGGCTTTGGAATACAGCTTTACAGAGCGCCGCTTGATAATGATATGTATTTTAAAAAGCTGTGGGATAAATACAGACTGGAGGCTCAGTCTTCATTTGTTAAAAAGTGTGGATATACGGTTTCTGATGATTGTATTGAACTGACAAGCAGAGTTACGGTGAAAACTCCGGTCAAGAAAAAGTTGGCTGTTGTTGATGTTAAGCTTTCTGTATATGGTGACGGTACGGTAAAGGCCGATTATAATTGCGTCGGTGCAGGTGCGGTTAAGTTTATTCCTCGCTTTGGTCTTCAGCTTGAAATGCCGCAGGAGTTTAATCATGTTAAATATTTCGGTCTGGGTCCTGATGTTAATTATCCGGATTTCAAAGAACATGCAATAACAGGTATATATGAGACTACTGTTGCTGACATGCGTGAGGATTATATTAAGCCGCAGGAGAGTGCGGCAAGGTGCGAGACCAGATTTGCCGAAATAACCAATGATGACGGTATTGGCTTCAGATTTGAGGCTGTTGATAAGCCGTTTGTATTTTCAGCCAATCCGTTTACTGCACAGTCTTGTGCAAAGGCAATGCACAGGGAGGACTTAAAAGCAACTACAACCTGTATCAATATTGATTCAGAAATGATGGGAGCAGGGTCAAATGCCTGCGGACCTATTCCGTCAAAGGAATATCAGCTTGGCTCTCTTAAGGGCAAGACCTTATCTGTTGTGATTAAGCCTGTAGGTGAATCAGATGTACAAAATCGGAACTGATATTGTGAAAATATCAAGGATTGAAAAAAGTATAAAAAATGATACCTTTTTGCAGCAGGTTTTCACAGAACGTGAAATAGAATATTGTAAAAAGGCAGAAAGCTTTGCAGGCTTATTTGCCTGCAAAGAGGCTTATTTTAAGGCGATCGGTACGGGAATAAAATTCCCGCTTACCGATGTGGAAATACTGCATGATGATAAGGGGAAACCTTATATTAACGGGATTGAAAACAGTGATGTGTCAGTATCGCATGACGGTGAATATGCAATTGCAACAGTGATAATTTGGTGACATTATGAGAATTTTAACAGCTAAGCAGATTAAACAGGTCGAGGAGAGAGCCTTTCAGGGCGAATTCACCGAGGAAGGGCTTATGCTCTGTGCAGGTACGGCCTGCTTTAACAAAATACTGAAATATTATGGCAATGGCATTGAGAATAAAAAGGTTGCCGTATTCTGCGGCAATGGCAAAAATGCGGGTGACGGCTTTGTTATCGCAAAGCTGCTTGTAAAAAAGGGTGTTGATGCGTGTATTGTGCTTGCAGATAAAGCCCCCGAACTGCCTGAGCCTAAAATGTATTTTGATGACGCGGTAGCAAATAGTGTGACGGATTACTATTTTGCAGAATATGATTTTGACTGCGATATTATTGTTGACTGCATTTTCGGAATAGGCTTTCATGGTGAGCCAAGAGCACCGTTTAACGAGGTGTTTGATGCCGTTAATAACAGTAACGCAGTAATTATAAGTATTGATACACCGAGCGGCACAGATGCCACAACGGGCGAGGCTGTCAATGCCATTAAGGCAGATTTGACGATTGCAATTTCAACCCTTAAATTTGCGCATGTTCTGCCGCCTGCAAATGCTTACTGCGGTAAAATTGTTACTGTTCATATCGGTATACCCGAGAGCTGTTATGATACCGATTATGTTCATACCATTACAAAGGCTGATGTGAAAAAGAATTTTGTAAAACGTGATACGAATTCGCATAAAGGCTCGTTCGGAAAACAGCTTAATATCTGCGGTTCATACCTTATGCCCGGTGCAGCTGTTATTTGTGCAAAGGCAGCATTAAAAACAGGGGTAGGCTTGCTGAAATGTACCTTTCCTAAATCTATTTATTCTGTTATGACAGGTCATATGATTCAGCCGATTTTCAAACCGATTTGTGAAAATGAGCAGAAAACAATTTCAATCGGTGCTATGAATGATATTTTTGAGGAAATAAAATGGGCAGACAGTATTGCTCTTGGCTGCGGACTCGGCAATAATGATGATACACAGGTGATTGTCGGTCAGGTTATAAAGACAAGTGAAGTGCCGATTGTTTTGGATGCTGATGGCATAAATGCGGTTGTTCCCTTCATAGATATAATCAAGGATAAAAAAGCACCGCTTGTTATCACACCGCACCCCGCTGAAATTGCAAGGCTTATAGATGAGAGCACGCAGTATGTTCAAACACACAGGCTTGAGGTTGCCAAGGCATTTGCTGCTGAAAATGATGCTGTTGTTGTGCTTAAGGGTGCAAATACCATTGTGACGGACGGCAGGCAGATTTTTGTCAATACAAATGGCAACGCAGGTATGGCTATGGGCGGAACAGGTGATATGCTTACCGGTATGATTGGTTCATTTCTCGCGCAGGGAATGTCCGCACTTGAAGCGGCAAAATCAGCTGTATTCATTCACGGTTTTTGCGGCGATATAACTGCAGCTGAGCTTTCACAGAGTGGTATGACAGTGGAGGATATGCTGTCAATATTGGGTGCTTTAATGTCCGAATTTGAGGCTTGACAGCCGTTAGGACTGATTTGATTGAAAAGAGCAGCACCATTTTTTCTTATACTTTTAATCTTATTCCTTTCAGGATGTAAGGTGAAAAATTATACCCCCGAAATTCCTTTGACATTGGAGCAGAATGTCAGAGTGACTTCGGGGGATTTTGTTTATGATTGCAAAATTTGTAAAACTGAGGAGGATGTGTCGGTTACAGTTCTGTCAACTCTTGCAGCAGGTATGACTATGACATATAATGGCGACAAACTCAGCTTTTCATACTGCGATTTTTTATATGATATTGATGGTAAGAATTATGAAAATAAAAATCCCGCCATCGTTCTTTATGAAGTGTTTGATTATATCAATTCAATCGAACAGCTCAATGCAAAAAAAATCGATGGTGGGTTTAAATATGAGGGCAAAATCTCCCTCGGTGATTTTATTTTGATTCAGAATGATGATAATTCTTTTTCAAACCTTACAATGCGAAATATAGATTATAAGGTAGAGTTTATTCATTAATTATTGAAGAACTGCATGCATATATCCTTCACTGTCAAATGTTATTTGTATATCAGCTCTTTCTGATGTTCCGTTTTTATAGTCTATGGTGAATGTCATTACATCACTGATTGCTGACAAATCCATATCAGGGTTTTCATTGAGTGCATCGTAAAATGGCTGATCCATTTTCCAATGAATTTCAAAGCATTTCCCGCCTCGTTCCTCAAGAGCCTTGTCTTTTACATATCTTTCACCGTCCAGTGTAACCTTGTGTCCCTTGACGAATGTTTTTTTAAATAATTCTTCACTTTCTTCTGAGCTCATTTCACCCCTGTCTTTTATATTGCTGTCTTCATCAAAAAGCAAATCTTTTGAAACGATTTCTGCTGATCCATAGTCACTTTGATTAGAAACTGTAATGGCTTTAACATCATTTGGATTATCTATATTAATGTCAAAAAAATCTGCAGTATATTCCTCCACAATAGCATTATCAAGACGTTGGCAGGTTTGGATAAGAGATGATTGAAAATGAATGTTGCTCGTATATCCGTTAGTGATTTGTTCTAGACGCTTACCGATAATATTTTCCACTTCATCATCACTCATATTTCTTATATCAGTAATTACAATTTGGTATTGCAGCTTGGTTTCAACATCTGCTTTGAGTGGTGTCGGCGGTGTATCGTCTGATGCATAGGCAACTATTATATGATTAAGCTTGTCAGAACTGATAGTTGTATTATTAGCCGTATCATTTGGCAAAGGCGGAAAAAAGCCGTTGTATGCCAATCCGCCTGCAATGATTACTGCAAGGCACATTGCACAAGCAAGTATTCTTTTAGGTGTGTGCTTAGGGGTTCTTTTTTTCGTGCTTTCAAATATGCTCTCAAGCAGTTCATCGTCAGGCTTAATCTCATTGAAGATTTCCTTATATTCCTTTTTCATAAGTATTGCTCCTTTTCAAGTATTTCTTTCAGTTTTCGTCTTGCCCTTGTGAGCTGTATACGCACATTGCTTTCACTCAGCCTGAGTGTATTTGCAATATCTTTGATGCTCATATCCTCAAAATAAAACAGGTGAAGCACAGCAGTGTACTTTTTAGGCAGTTTTTTCAAAGCGAAGGACAGGTCCTCTCTTTCAACCGTTTTCTCTTCAAATGAGTCGTCAAGCTCGCAAACTTTTGTGCTCCAAAAGGATTTAAGATTTGTTTTTGAGCAATTTATAGTTACTCTGATAAACCATGCCTTTTCGTGCTCAGGATTTTCAAATTCCGGTTTTTTCTTTATGTATCTGAAAAATACCTCCTGATATACATCATCAGCATCATTTTTATTTTTCATCTGTGCAAAGGCGAGACGATAAACCATATCGCTGTTACGTTTTATTATTTTTATATCTTTATCTGTGTGACCGGTCAAAATTCCTTCGCCTCCTCGTATAATATAATTACGATATTTTTAGAAGAAGAATATCGAAACTTCTTGTTATCTCATAAGCCATATGAGA
>JAIDVA010000209.1 GCA_029059925.1 Eubacterium sp.
ACTTGTTACAGCGTCAATAAGCAAAACAACTTCGGGAAGCTGAAATTTGCGTGATGCTAAAAAATATCCACCATTGCTGCCTCGTCCTTTTACGAAAAGTATATCAAATCCAATTTCTTTAAGTGCATCAATATCTCTGTAAATTGCTTTACGATCACAATCAATTCCCTTCTTCGCCAGAAGCTCTATTAGTCTTGCTCCGCAAAGCGGATGATTTTCGTCACTGTATTTTTCAAGAATCTGATATAGAAGCAATGTTCTTATTTTTCTGTTAGGCATATTTTATATCCTCAATATTTATTTGTTAAATTATATCATATTTCATCAAGTTTTTCAACAATACTGCGAAATACCGGGCAGCAATCCCCTGCTCCGCTTTCGCCGTTCTCTCGCATCACAACAATGGCATATTTAGGATTATTATAAGGATAAAATCCTGCAAACCAGGTATTAAGCACCTCAATACCATTTTCATATATTCCGCTCTGCGCAGTTGCTGTCTTGCCGGCAGAATTTTTATTATACTCAGCGGCAGTTCCTGTACCGTTTGTAACTACAAAACGCATATATTCACGTAATTTTTCAGCTGATTCGGTTGAAATAATCTGATTTTCTTTGACATCCTGCAAATCAAGTGTGGGTGATGAATAATTGCCACCATTAGCTATGCAGGAAATGGCAGCACAAAAATGAACAGGGCTGTCGGTCAGTCTGCCCTGCCCAAAGCCAATTAATGCAAGCTGACCCAGTGACTGCAGTTCATCATCCTCAGGAAAAACGCCTGCGCTTACATTCCAATTCGAATAAAGCTCAAAACTATCACCGAAGCCAAATGACTTTGCAGTCTCATACAATCTGCCCGCACCGAGTTTTAATGCAAGATTAACAAAATAGCAATTGCACGAATTTGCAAGTGCCTGCTTAGTTGTCTGAATACCGTGTGCATGCTCTTTCTGACAATGAAATTCCGTGTCAGCAACTTTAATACTGCTGGTACAGTTATACAAGACATCAATATTATTTTCAACAGCACAGGCTGCAACAATAAGTTTAAATACTGAGCCAACTGCATATGGTGATAAAGCACGATTGATATAATCATCACCTTTGCTTACAGATGCAAGCACCTGTGACGAATCAACATCCATAATAACAACTGAGCCATACTTGAGATTCTGCGCTGATTCCTCGGCAATTTTCTGGATTCTGTTATCAAGAGAAATAATTATGCCATCATTACTGTCATAATCGTCATCAACAATTGTTCCGTCATCACCTGTGAGCAATCTGCCGAGTGCATCGACTGAAAAATTGACGCTAAGCGAACCTATTTCTTCGCTGACATATTGCTCAAGTCCGCCATACTTTTTACTGATCATATATGGTGAACACATTGAGCTCTCTTCATTAAGTGTTTTTTCATAAATTTTTATATACTTTGTATTTACTTTTTTTGAGACAGTTTTTAAAACAGGATAACCTTTTGAAAGCTCTTCTGTTATTTCAGCCACTTCTTGTGGTGTAAAAAGCTTAT
Source organism: Eubacterium sp. (assembly GCA_029059925.1). Classification (GTDB taxonomy): domain Bacteria; phylum Bacillota; class Clostridia; order Oscillospirales; family Acutalibacteraceae; genus Eubacterium_R. The sequence goes on from JAIDVA010000209.1 coordinate 1,535, forward strand.
CAAGCTCACTTAGGCATTTTTCATTCGGACGAATGACTGCAACGTATGCTTTAGAATTGTTATTAATTTTAATCCCTGAGCGCCCGTAAATATTTGTAGTCAGCTTGCCGATATTCAATGTATAACTATTATAGCTGTCAGAAATCTGGTATGTTCGCCCAAGTGCAATATATGCACATCTGCCTGCAAGCCCTGCAAAAATTATAGAAAAAGCGCACACAAGTGAAACGAATCTTTTGCCCATAAAAATAACCCCCTGTGTAGTTTTCACAAGGGGTTAAATTTTATTCAGTTCTTTGTCTGCGGAAAATAGCATCTGATGATACAGGAATACCACACTTAAAGGAATAAGTATTCGTTGCCTTGTTGGCTACATCTACCTTTTCATCAGCAGTTACATTATACAAATCCTCAACTTTGATTTTATATGGCTTTTTATTCGGCTCAACAACCTCAAGCTCATCACCCTGATAAAAACGATTGCGCTGGTCAACAACAAGCCTTCCGTCATTGTATGAATTGAACAGAGCACAGACATCCCAATTTCGGATATAACCGCCTGTATCAAGCACTTGTCCGTTTTTCATAGGACCAAAATTAAAACCGGTAGTATATTCGCGATGACTCATTTTTTCCATTTCATCAAGTATCCACTGAGGAACCTTAAAATCAGATGACGGATTTTTTAGGTATTCATCAATTGCATTGCGATAAGCATAAGTCACAATTGCTGTGTAATACTCACTCTTTGCTCTGCCCTCGATTTTAAAGGAATCAACACCGGCAGAAACAAGCTCAGGAATATGCTCAATCATACAAAGGTCGCGTGAATTGAAAATATAAGTTCCTTTATCGTCCTGATTTACAGGGAAATACTGACCCGGTCGGGTTTCCTCAACCAAATGATATTTCCATCTGCAAGGCTGTGCACAATCACCTCGGTTAGCATCTCTGCCAACCATATAATCAGACAATATACAGCGTCCCGAAAAACTCATACACATTGCACCATGAACAAACACTTCAATCTGCAAATCATCAGGAGTTTTATCTCTTATGGTTTTTATATCATCAAGTGACAGCTCACGTGCTGTAACAATTCGTTTTGCACCAAGTTCATAAAATGAGTTTGCTGTTTGGTAATTCACTATGCCGACCTGTGTTGACATATGAATTTCAACATCAGGTGCATATTTTTTTGCAAGCATCATTACACCGACATCTGCAATAATAAATGCATCTATTCCGATATCAGCGGCACATTTCAAAAAATCAGGCAAATATTCAATTTCATTGTTTCTTGGCAGTGTATTGCATGTTAAATATACTTTCTTACCAAGAGAATGGACAAGCTCTGCTGCTGCCTTAAGCTCATCAGCATTAAAATTTGATGGATTGGTACGCATACCAAACTGCTCACCTGCAAGGTAAACAGCATCTGCACCAAACTTAAGTGCAAGTTTTAGTCTTTCAAAATCACCCGCAGGTGAAAGCAATTCAATATTTCTCATAATTACGCTAAAAGATATGGTGCATAGGTTGCAACCTTTTCATTAAATTCAGAATTCGTTTTTGCTGTGTAAATATTACCATCTCTGTCATGGAAGAAGAAATAAGCATCACTGTCGGCTGGATTGAGTGCTGCCTCTATAGCAGCAAGTCCCGGGTTACAAATAGGACCCTCCGGCAAGCCTACAACCTTTGAAGAATTGTGTGTGTTGTAATATTTTAAATAGTAATCTGCTGTGTGCGCTGATGTTGATGAAAGTGATGGACCAACCTTATTCTTAATATAATCGCTGGTTGAATCACATCCGAGCGATGCATAGTTAACAGTATCTGAAAGACGGTTATGCAGAATTGCAGAAATTTCTTCCATCTGGTCATCATCACCTGCTTCCATCTGTATGATGGATGCAATAATAATTATATCCTCCATAGAGTAGCCAAGCTCCTGGGCCTTTTTTCTATGCTCCTCAGTAATACGCGCATCACCATTTGAAAGGAACTTTTTAACTACTGATGAAGCACTTTCACCAACGTAGAAATCATAGGTGTCAGGGAACATATAGCCTTCAAGCCTGTAAGGCACCTTCTCATCAGCCTGTCTGTTACTTACAAGTGAATATGAGAATTCAACAGTTTCAATAACAGACAGCAGTGCCGCTTTATCACATACTTCATTCGCAACCAGCTTGTCCACGATTTCAGGGACAGTCAAACCCTCAGGGAAGGTTAAGTGAACAGTCTCAGCAGAAGTGGTATTACCATGCATTGCCTGCAACATTCCCTCAAGTCCCATTTTGCCGGACAAATAATATACACCCGGCTCATATCCTAATTCTTCGTTGTATACACCGTTTCTATACTGAGGACCAACCTGACTTTCTCTGAATTTTGCAAAAAGCTTGCAGAAATTCTTACACTTGATAAGACCGTTATCAGCAAGAAGATCAACGGCTGTGTCAATATCGTTAATCTGTTCTGTATAACTTACAGTAACTGTTGAATTTGTTTTAGTAATAGCAAGAACATCATTCATACACATAACAGCATATACAGACAAAATCATTGAAAGCACAATAACAACAATAAAGAAAACATAGGTACCTGCAACACTCTGACCTTTTTTATTCTTAGGTGATGCTTTTTTTACTGCAGCTGCAGCTTTCGGTTTTTCAGGCTTTGACGCCGAAACATTAGAAAAATACACATCATTATCGTTTCCTGCAGTATCAACAGGATTGATACCTGTTTCTTCAAGATTAAAGTCGTTATTATCCATAATATCCTCCTTTTAATCGTCGAATCAGATGGTCAATATACCATTCTGAGTAATAATATAATCAACAGGGATATCATACTCCCCTATTGGCAAAACATCCATTATTAGTTCATTATAACACAGTCCGATGGAAATGAAAGAAAAATTTTTCAAAAATCTATCATAATATCCTTTTCCATAGCCGAGTCTGTATCCTTTTTTATCATAAGCTATTGCCGGCACTATGCAGATTGAATGATTAAAATCCACTACCTCACAGCAAATGTCAGCATCCGGTTCTCTAACGCCGAAAAAGCCTGTTCTAATATCCTTCAAAGAATCTATGTAATAGAATTTCATATGACCTTCATCATCAAGGCAAACCGGCAAGGCTACTTTTTTGCCCTGCGATAAAGCAACAGCTATACATTCATCAATATTTATTTCATCATCAAGAGCTGCATAAAACAATATTATATCAGCATTTTTATATATGCTTGATTCAGTAAGATAATTACAAATCTTGCTGTCAGAAACCGATTTATTGCTAATATTCCTGCGACGAGCTTTTAATTCTTTTCTTAATTCCTTCTTCATTGGCATTGGATAGTTTTTCTTATATTTTCAGCAGTTGCTTCATCCGTAAGTGCCTTGACGATTTCAAGGCCAAAATCAACTGAAACACCTGCCCCGCGCGCAGTAATAATATTATTTGACTTCACAACAAATTTATCTGAAATTGTTGCTCCTTTAAGCTCTCTTTCAAATCCCGGGAAAGCAGTTGCTTCAATACCATCCAATAAATTCTTATGTCCTAATATTGATGGAGCAGCACAAATCGCACATATAAGTATATTATCGTCAATAGCTTTATCTATAACAGACTGGACAATACTGTTATTTTCAAGATTAACAGTACCTGGCATACCCCCGGGAAGAATAATTGCATCAACATTTCTATATTCAAATTCATCAATTGTTATATCGGCAACAACCTCAACTCCGCATGAGGAGTTAACAGTTCTGCCTGTTACACCAACTGTTTTTACATCAAGCTTAGCCCGTCTGAGCATATCAATCGGTGCAAGTGCCTCAATAATCTCAAAGCCGTCTGCTAAAAATAAATAAACCATAATTCAATCTCCTATATACGCGAGTGCAAATGGATTTTCAAGAGTACATCCCTCAAACAGATACTCTTTAATTTCGTCGCACTCATTAAATAAAATGCTATTGATATCTACTTTATAATTAAAGTTCCTTTCAGAATAATAACTTACAAGTGAATCATCAGCAGGTATTAATACTATATTGCTGTAGTTAGCCTTTGCATAACTTAACAGCATTGACATATAACCACTGCTCCTACACGCTTTATCTGTGCACGCAGCATATATATATTTATAAGCGTTGTCGCTAACGCTTATCTTACAGTCAACCAAAAACAGCATTGAACAAAGTCTATCATCATATAAGCAAAGACAGCTCATATGCTTTGTATTTTCGAGAAAGAACAAAATATCATCTTCGCTGTCACCAAACGCTTGCTGCCAAAGTGCAATATGCTCTTCATTATATTCTTTTGTTTCAATAATACTAACCATTATATACTGCCACGTATTTTTCTAAAATAATTTCAGGATTGTAGGACTGCTTTGCTTTTCTCAAGCCTTCCAAGCCTAAATCCTCTTCCCTGTTTACATATTCATAATCCATCAAACAATTCTTTGTGAATTCCTGATTAATGATAGGATAAGCACCCTGAACATCAGCCGGTGCCTTTTCAAAGTGCGTAACAAACAATCTGTCTGAATGTCTTTCGCCCATCGTGTAGGCAATAACCTTACCGTTCACTCTGATAAGTCCACCAACAAAGCCGAGGTCCTCATAATTCTCAAATGCAGTCAGAACAGCTTCAAATTCATATGAATAATCTTCATCATCCTCATGGTCTTTTATCCATTCAGTATGAAGAGTTATGCATTCATTTATATTATCCTTATTTAAAATTTCAAACGACCAGTCAGGATTATTCTTCTTGAAATTAGTTATATGATTTCGCTTACCGTGATATTTTTTGCCTCTAAGCTCAGCCATCTTTTCAACAGAATAGATATAATCATTATATCCGTCATCACCCTCGTAAGAGAACTGACGAAAGAAATGCTTATCAATAAGTTTTTTATAATTTTCAGTAACACCATAAATTATTGGTGTTAAGCCGAAAGATTTTGCATCGATAATAATTTGTTCAACAGCATCCTTAAAATCACCTGTACCAATCGGAACAGAATACATATAATCATTATTCTTTCCCCAGCGGCACATAAGAAAATCCTTATATCTGCAAATCTTAGTAGAATAAGAGGTGCTCCAAACCAAAAGATTGCCAAAGGTATATTCACAGTTAAAGCTGTTTACACTTTTTAAGCACTCATCAACCCATTCTTTATCCTCAATTACAGGCGTTTTAAATTCAAGCATTACTTAAATTTCCTCTTTTATATACTTAATAATTTTATTATGTATTTCATCAACAGACAGCGGATTCACTCCGTCAGAACACGCAATAACTGCCCAACCCTGCTTTTTCGCTGCATATAAAGCTGATTCTCTGCAGCTTTGCAGAAAGGCAACATTTGACTCGTGAACATCCTTTTTGCCTTCATCACCATCATATCGTGACGTCATAAGCTTTTGCGAAATTTCGATAGGCATATCAAGATAGATTACTAAATCAGGCTTAGGAATACCGATTTTGTTATATTCAAAATCGGCAGACCAGTCAAGATATTCATCCCACTCACTTTTATCAAGCTTTTCCATCTGATAAATTGAATTTGAGGTGGCATATCTGTCAGCAAGAATCAAGGTTCCTTGCTGATAATCCTTACCCCAATCCAGCTTATATGATGCAAAGCGATCAACAGCATAAAATGCACCTGCAGCATAAGCATTAACATCATCAGCATTTTTGCCGAATTCACCACCGAGATACATTTTTACCAAAGTACTTGAAGGACTGTCATAATCAGGAAGTTTTATTTTTTTATATTTTATATCCTTAGATTCAAAATATTCTTCAAGAAGAGCTGTCTGTGTTGATTTTCCACTGCCGTCAAGCCCCTCAATGATTATTAGCTTTGCCATTTTTCTTTCTCTCAACCTTTTTCTTATTACCCTTTTCGTCAATGATATAGGTATTTTCAAGCTGACCTATAAGACTCGCTTTAAAAGAATCAATATATTCTCTTCTGAGTATAGCC
>JAIDVA010000021.1 GCA_029059925.1 Eubacterium sp.
AGTTCATTGCTTAAACTAAATATTCTACCATAGCAGTCTGTTTTTGTGTTGTCTGCACAATCTGGGGCAGTTCAAAACATCTGTTCCTGTTTTATAATAATCAAGCTGATTTCTGTTTTTTTAATCCTATTTATTAGCTATTGCTTCCTGTTTCGCAGAATCAATAGCATCAAAAAGAGATTTTTCATTATCAGACGGAACGTCACAGGAATAATGCCAAACCATCATTCCGCCTATTCCGTTTTCAATCGCCATCTCAGTTTTTTCTTTTATAACATCATATGTATTAAATGAGAATACAAGCCCTGTTGCTGAATCATTATAAAGGCCATTTTCATCCAAATCATCGCAGTATGACTTATAATCATACCAATAAGCATCCCCTGTTGTAGGTCTGGCATAAAACGGAACACCCAAATCAAGTTTTGCTTTGTCATAGCCCTTTTTCTCAAATTGCTTAATATCATCCTGAGCAATGTCGATTGTTGCATGATTTCCCTCTTTGTCCCAGAGATCATAGCTCATAATCTCAAAGAAATCAGTTGCATCCATAGCTTCTTTTGACTGCTTAAGATTCCAGCCTACCATAGACATACCGATTTTATAATCATCGCCAAGCACAGAATCAAGACTGATAATAAATTTATCAAATGACTTCCAATCTTTTTTTCTTAAAGGGAATTCATAATCAAATACAATACCGTCAAAATCGTATTTATCAAGTACATTTTTTATTTCTGCTTCAAGCACTCCGCTTTCAAAAGCAGCTGTATTTCGATCTGCCATATCATACATCTGTTCATTCCAATCATCTGACTGCGATTGTGATGACGGTCCAAGAATATTTAAATAAAATCTTTGATTTGTAATAAGATTTCTTAAAAATTCCACATCTGATTCGAAGCTATCTGAAAGATTCACCTTTCCTTGCTCATCATATGTTGCATTTCCGAAAAGAATAATATCAGTTACCCTGTCAAGATTTGAGGCATCAAATGTCTCATCAAGTCTGTCTGAAACAATGTATGCTGTAACTCTGAAATTTTGTGGTTCAACAGAAGTTGAATCCGTTTTATGTGAACAACCAAATAATCCTGTTATAATTAAACATAAACATAATACCAATGACAATATTTTTACTGAAGTCTTCATAATCTTCTCCCCTTGTTTGTCTTCAGAATGTATTTATACATATATTTTAACATTAAAAATAAAGAAGTTCAATACAAAAACAGAATATTCAAACAGCATAATAAAAACAACCAAAATTTTTCATAACAAAAAACGAGCTGTTTGGAGTTAAACAGCTCGTTTTTTGTTATGAAAGTTATTTTAGAGTGCTTTAGTCTCAATCTCCTCAAGAATTCTTGCGAGGAACTCATCCATTGTTGCTGCGCCCTCATCACCATTCTTGCGTGAACGGATTGAAATTGTATTGTTTTCGATATCCTTATCACCGGCAAGAATCATATATGGAACCTTTTCAAGCTGAGCAGAACGAATCTTGAAGCCGATTTTTTCCGATCTGTCATCAATCTCACAGCGGATACCCTTCGACTCAAGTACCTTTTTAACATCATAGAGATAATCAAGATGTCTGTCAGCAATCGGGAGAAGCTTAACCTGAACAGGAGCAAGCCATGTAGGGAATGCACCGGCATATTTCTCAATCAAATAAGCCAGAGTACGCTCATAACAGCCTATAGAGGTTCTATGAATAATATAAGGATTTTTCTTTATACCATCCTTATCAACATATTCCATACCAAATTGCTCTGCAAGCATCTGGTCAATCTGAATTGTGATAAGTGTATCCTCTTTGCCGAATACATTTTTAATCTGAATATCAAGCTTAGGACCATAGAAAGCAGCCTCGCCGATTCCGATTTTGTAATCAACATTAAGGTCGTCAAGAATATTCTTCATCTTGCTCTGAGCCTCATCCCACTGCTCTTCAGTACCAATATACTTTTCACGGTTATCAGGATCCCACTGTGAAAATCTGAAACTTGCATCCTCATAAAGACCAAGGGTTTTAAGCATATATTCACAAAGCTCAAAACAGCCTCTGAACTCGTCCTCAAGCTGGTCAGGTGTACACATTAAATGCCCCTCGGAAATTGTAAACTGACGAACACGAATAAGACCGTGCATCTCGCCGCTTGCTTCATTTCTGAAAAGAGTTGAGGTCTCATCATATCTGAGCGGTAAATCCCTGTAAGAACGAGGCTTATTCAAATATGCCTGATACTGGAATGGGCATGTCATAGGACGAAGTGCAAATACTTCCTTATCCTTTTCCTCATCCCCAAGAACAAACATACCATCCTTATAGTGATCCCAATGTCCCGAAATCTTATATAAATCAGATTTTGCCATAAGAGGTGTTTTGGTTAACTGCCAGCCTCTCTTCGCCTCTTCATCCTCAACAAACCTCTGTAAAATCTGAATGATTTTGGTGCCCTTCGGCAAGAGAATAGGCAGACCCTGACCAACATAGTCAACTGTTGTGAAAAGCTCCAGCTCTCTGCCAAGCTTATTATGGTCACGCTTTTTTGCCTCTTCAAGCATCTGAAGATGCTCTTCAAGCATGGATGCCTTAGGAAATGCAGTACCGTAAACACGGCAGAGCATCTTATTTTTAGCATCGCCGCGCCAGTATGCGCCTGTGCAGTTTGTAAGCTTGAATGCCTTAACTACTTTCATATCCATAAGGTGAGGACCTGCACAAAGCTCGGTAAACTCACCCTGCTTGTAAAAACTGATTGGCTCACCCTTTTCTGCATGCTCATTGATAAGCTCAATCTTATAAGGCTCATCCTTTTCTTCCATCATTTTGATTGCATCTGCAGGAGCAAGCTCGAACTTTTCAATCTCAAGTCCTTCTTTTACAATATTTTTCATTTCCTTCTCAATCTTCTCTAAATCCTCAGGAGAAAACGGAGTTTCAGTGTCAAAATCATAATAGAAGCCGCTGTCAATAGCAGGACCGATTGTGAGCTTTACATCGGGATAAAGTCTCTTAACAGCCTGAGCCATAATATGTGATGCAGTATGATTAAAGGTCTTTTTACCATCCTCGTCATCAAAGGTGAGCACCTCAAAGGTACAGTCAGCATCAACAACTGTTCTGAGGTCCTTAACCTCACCATTGATTTTGCAGGAGCATGCGTTCCTGTAAAGTCCCATTGAAATTTCTTTTGTGATGTCGGCCGCAGACATTGGTACTTCATACGCATTCACTGTGCCGTCTTTTAAAGTAATTTTAATCATTTTACTACCTCCGTAAAATATTTTTGTTTATACATTGAATATATCTTAGCTAATGATAATTAGATAAAAAATAAAAGCACCCTGGAAAAATCAGGGTGCAATAAAATCACACGGTTCCACCTGAATTATACTGCTAAAGCAGGCAGTATCACTCAAAGCCCTTAACGCAGGCATACGTCCTGTCATTTCCTACAGGCACTCAAAGGCGGTAATTTATCTCCTTGCTGTGTGCTTTCACCACCCGCACACTCTCTTCAAGCTGCAGAAATAAATCGTGTCCCTATCAGCGATTTAATATTTACATCATTTTATCACCTGCAAAATAAATTGTCAACAATATTTTATCCGTAAAAACTGATTTTTATACGGAAAAATAAGTAAATATTGGTAAAATAATTACACCATTCCAACAACTAACTGTTGATGTAAAACAATGAAATGCTTGACAGATACAAGATATAGGTGTATATTATTATAGAGGTTTTACATATAGTTATGCTTTTTATGACAAACCTTGATAATAATTTGCATTTAAACTGTACCTTTTCTGAATGGTAAATTTCGAGAATTTTAAACAGAAGGAGGTGCTGTTGACGTATGAGTAGTATAATCATTCCGATTATTGTCGGCGTAGTATGCGCTGTTATTTTTGGTATAGTAGGTTTTGTTCTCGGCGGTGAGCATCGCAGAAGAACAAGCGAAAAGGAAATAGGCTCCGCTACACAGGAGGCTACGAAAATAATTAACAATGCTTTGTCAGAGGCTGAGGCTACAAAAAAAGCCCGTCTTGTTGAAGCAAAGGATGAAATTCACAAGCTTCGCTCAGATGCGGATAAAGAAATCCGCGAAAGAAGAAGTGAGGTTCAAAGACAGGAAACACGTTTGAATCAAAGAGAAGAATATCTTGACAAACGTGCTGATTCACTTGAACAAAAAACTGAAACTTTAATCGAAAAGCAAAAGCAGCTTGATGATAAGCTACTCGAAATTGACGGCATTAAGAAAAGCCAGTTTGATATGCTGGAGCGCATATCAGGACTTACACAGGAGCAGGCTAAGGAACAGCTCCTTGCAAATCTTGGAGAAGAGCTTGACACTGAAAAGAGCAGGCGTATTCTTGAGCATGAGCAGATGATTCGTGACCAGAGCGATATTCTGGCAAGAGAAATTATCGGCACTGCAATCCAGCGTTGTGCAGCAGACCACACAGCAGAAACCACAGTCTCTGTTGTGGCACTACCTAACGATGAAATGAAGGGTAGAATTATCGGTCGAGAGGGCAGAAATATCCGCTCTATCGAAACAATCACCGGTGTTGAATTAATTATTGATGACACCCCTGAGGCTATCACAATCAGCTCATTTGACCCTGTCAGAAGAGAGATTGCAAGACTCACACTTGAAAGACTGATTCAGGACGGCCGTATCCATCCAACCAAAATCGAAGAATGCTTTGAAAAGAGCACCCGCGAGGTTAATGCTACGATTAAGCAGGAAGGTGAAAAGGCTGTACTTTCCGCTAACTGCGGTCAGATTCATCCTGAACTTGTTAAGCTTCTCGGCAAGCTTAAATACCGTACATCCTACGGTCAGAGTGTCCTAAAGCATAGCTTGGAAGTATCATACATAGCAGGTCTTATGGCCGCTGAGCTTGGTGCTGATGAAAGACTTGCAAGACGTGCAGGACTTTTACATGATATCGGTAAGGCGCTTGACCATGAGATGGAAGGCTCTCATATTGCACTTGGTGTTGAATATGCAAGAAAGTACAAGGAAAATGAGGGTGTAGTACACGCTATTGCTGCTCACCATGGTGAAATAGAGTGCAAAACTGTTGTGGCATGTCTTGTTCAGGCAGCCGATGCAGTATCAGCTGCGAGACCGGGTGCAAGAAGAGAAAACATTGAAAACTACATTAAACGTCTGCAGCAGCTTGAGGAAATTTCAACAAGCTTTGATGGTGTTGAAAGAGCATATGCAATTCAGGCAGGCCGTGAGGTAAGAGTTATGGTTAAGCCAAACATTATCGACGACAGCAAAATGCCTTATATTGCACGAGAAATCGCTAAAAAGATTGAGAGCGAGATGGAATATCCCGGTCAAATTAAGGTTAACATCATCCGCGAATCAAGAGCAAGTGATATTGCAAAGTAACAATTTAAAACAAAAACTTAAAATGCCGACAATTGTCGGCATTTTTTGTAATGTTAAATAATTAAAATAATCGGAGATGATATTATGATTAAGCACGTTGTATGCTTCAAATTAAAGGACAACAGCAAGGAAAGCTGTGAAAAAGCAGCAGAAATATTCAAATCAATGGAGGGCAATGTACCTCAGCTGAAAAGCATTCAGGTTGGAATTGATTTTCTGCATTCCCCCCGCTCTTATGACATAATTCTTGAAACCACATTTGAATCGAGAGAAGCACTTGACGATTATCAGAATGACCCATATCATTGTGATGTTGTGAAGAAATACATTCATAGTGTGCAGGAAAATTCAATTGCAATTGATTATGAAATATAAGCAGGTGTTAATCTTATATTTAAATTCATTTAATTGCTTATAAGATTAATAAAAGGCTGTCCGCATCCTTGTGCGTGACAGCCTTTATTTTTTATATGGTGCATCTGCTATCATAATCAAATGTTAATAGCTCCCGATAATAATCAGAAATATGAAATCTGAAACATAAAATACCATTGTCCATTACTTTTGACAATTTTGCACAAATATACTGCTTTCATTTTCCTTTGCAATTTGGCCGGTAATATGCTATTATTATAATATTAATAATAATATAGTAGTTTATGCTTATTTAATAGTTATGCTAGTTGACATATTATGCGCTAATTGGTATAATATTTTTGTATAATTTTACTATAAAATTCGGAGGGAATTATGGAAGAAAACAAAGAAATTACCATAGATTTAAGAAAAATATTTTCTATGTTAAGAAAAAAAATGGTGTTCATAGTTGTCATTGCTTTAATCGGCGCTGTATTAGCAGGCTGTATAACAAACCTTTTAATCGAACCGAAGTATACAGCAACAATTAAGATGCACGTTTACAGCAGCAGCGACAACCGTATCGGAGCAAACAGTTCCATTTCATCAAGTGAAATTGACGCATCACAAAAGCTTGTAAACACATATCTTGTTGTTGTAAGAAGCAAAACCTTTACCGAAAAGGTTGCCGATAAAGTCGGCGGTGATATTACCGCGAAGGAAATCAGCTCCATGATGAGCTGTGCACAAATACCGGACACGCTGGCATTTCAGGTCAATGTTACAAGCACAAACCCTCAGCAGGCTATGGAAATTGCAAATGCAATAGCAGACACATGTCCTGACGAAATTGTAAGAATACTCAAGGTCGGCGGCGTTGAGGTTATCGACAATGCAACAGTTCCCGAATCACCCTCCTCACCTAATTTGAAGAAAAATGTTCTTATAGGCTTTTTAGCTGGCTTTGCACTTTCTTTCATCATCTTCTTTATCAAAGAGCTGTTTGATACAAGCATTACGGATGAAAAGGATTTGGAAAGAGAATTTGATATTCCGATTCTCGGAACTGTACCAAGGCTTGTTCCGTCAACCGAAAAGCCCAAAGCTGATATAAAATCATCGGCTGATTTGTCAAAGCCTTCATTTGACATAGTAACTACAACAAAGGAGGATGCTAACAATGGCTAAGCTTGGATTAAAG
>JAIDVA010000210.1 GCA_029059925.1 Eubacterium sp.
CCCATATGCAAATCCATACCCATCTGAGCAATCAGTGAGTTGATTTTTTTATGAATCAGACCAAGCTCCTCAAGGTTAGCAAGCTTACCGCTTAGCTCACCGCTTTTTTTCATCTTAACAGGAATATATTTCCCTTTTAAATCGTGTTCCATTGCAAGTGCAATTTCTCCATCAAAATCTGAAAGAACAATTCCTTTCATTTTGAATGAATCCTGTTCATCAGATTTTATTTTTTCATTTGCCTCTTTTCTTGAATTAAAGGGAAAGACATTTCTTGCAGCGTGCATATACAGCACTCCGGCAGGAATGCCATTATAGCTTGAAGATTTATCCTCGCTGAGTGAGAAAAGATAAATAAACATCTGAAGGTTAAGACCATACATTATATCAGAAAGATTAAAGGATTTATTGCCTGATTTATAATCAACTACACGTATGAATTTTTGATTGTCTTTTTCATATGTATCAACTCTGTCGATTGAACCTCTGATCTGGATGGAACCGCCGTCTTCAAGATTGAGCACTTCAGGCTTAACAAGACCGTCTTTATCAATGCCGAGCTCAAATGCTTTTGCTTCAAAGTCACTTTCTGCAAATTCCTGAGCGAGATGAATGACAACGCTGTAAATGAGCTTAGAAAGTCTTTTGTAATTATATCTGAATCTGATTGACAAATCAGCTGCACTGCCCATTTCGCTTTCAAAATATTCGGCAACATAATTATCAACAGCTGACTTTATTTCAGTCTCAGCCATTTCAGACAGCTTTTTACTGCCGTAATCAGCAAGTATCCTCTCCAATACATAATGGATGAGCGTTCCTCTTTGCATAGGATCCATCTCGGCTTTTTTTCTTGGTTTTGCACCCAGTCCGAATTTACAGAAATAACGGAACGAGCAATTATAAAAATCTTCAACTCTTGAGGCTGAAATATACATATTATATCCAAAAAGTGCTGAAGCGGTTTTGACATTGTTTATAGATGTATCATCATTTTCTGCGAGTGATTTTATTGAATTATATTTTTTATCAGTCTTAAAAAACGCTTTAAGTGATTCCGAAAATTCAGTATTAGAAAGGAAATTTTCGCTCATAAGCTCAAAAGCATTTTTATCGGTTTCAACCAAGTCAAGCTGTTCAATATCTGAATATGAATATTCTCTGATATCGGGAAAAATATTTTTAATTGACGTAATTATTTCCGATGGTGAAGAATCCTTGCCTGTATTGCCGAGATAAGACACAAATAACATCTCGCTTGGGGCTGTACATGCCATATAAGCAAAGTAACGCTCCTGTAGATTAAGTATTTCACCGTATGAGTAAAGCTTGAAATCGTTAGCAAGCATGATTCGTCTGTCATTCTCAGAAAGCAAGCCTCCGCCGGTGACAACCTGCGGGAATTCACTTTCGTTAGCACCGAGTACAAAAACAGCTTTGGGATTGTCGGTCCTTATTCTGTCTGCCTGTCCAATCTGAACATTATCAATGCCGCTTGGCAGTGTTCCTAAATCCTCGGTAGAAATGACAAGTGAAAACAGCTTTGCAAAATCCTTGAGGTTAATTTTCTCATCGCCAAGTGTGATAACAAGCTGATTAAGAATTTCCATAACCATATCCCAGACAGCCCCTTGCTGTGCTGCAAGGGTAATAAAATTAGCTTCGGATAAGGTTACAGCGTATTCCTTGATTTTTTCATCAGCCTTGAAAGCGAGCAGTGTATTATAAATCTGTTCGCATATTGTTTTCGTATCCGCATCTTTTACAGAATTTTTAAAATGAATAAGGGGACCAATGATTCGCTTTCTTGTGTTATTTATACTGTCAAGCAGTTTTTGGTCGCTGTCGCTGATTTCACTTACAAAGCCTTTTGTTGAGTTTTCAAACTCCTTTGTCCACTTCAGACCATTGATGTTCCATAGATAAATATAATTTTCGAGTGTGCTAATATCTT
>JAIDVA010000211.1 GCA_029059925.1 Eubacterium sp.
CATACATACTGGAACTTTGATCCCATAATCCGCAATACACCGGTTATGGATATGCTTTGCAGAGCTCATCCAATTGCCGTGTGCGGCAAAATAGAAAATTATCATTTTGATAAGACAAAGCAATGCTTTACACTTACATTTTATCAGGATAAGAGTTACGGCGTATCGACTGAAATTTTTTGCCACGCTCATCCAAAAACAGTAAACGCAAATGGCACATATGAAATTGAAAATCTAAATGACAATTGCTGTATTCTAAAACTAACCACTAATCAGGGCAATAATAACATCACTATTTACTTTTAAACAAAAAATCAGCATAGGGTTACCTATGCTGATTTTTATATTATTTACCTACCTTAACAGATGTCGCAGCAGACCAAGGAAAATAGAGTGTATAATTTGAGCCGTTGAAATTCGTATGCTTGAAGGTTCTGATTCTAACATAATAATTCCAGCCCGGTTTCATTCCCGTTACGTTAAAAATATACTGTGCATTATTAAACGTTAGTGTTTTTACATTTTAACCTGAGTCTGATGACTTGTCGGATAATTTTTGGAAAACGAGAAAATCCTTTTCATCGTTATAACTAACTCCCGAAGTTCTACTTTGCTAAAAATCCAATTTTTTTCATTGCTTTATCAAGCGTACGCTGGGACACACGCTGTGCAATTTCCGCACCCTTCGTCCACTGCTCCTGAAGATATGCTTTATCAGTCATATACTCCTTATACTTCTTCTGCACAGGCTCAAGCTCAGCAACAACAGCCTCTCCTACTGCGGTTTTGAAATCGCCGTAGCCCTTGCCTGCAAACTCTGCTTCGATAGTATCAAAGCTCTTGCCTGTAACAGCGGAATAAATTGTCATAAGGTTATTTATTCCGTCCTTGCCCTCTGCGTAGCGAACACTCATTTCGCTGTCTGTTACGGCACTCTTAAACTTTTTCATAATCACATTTGGCTCATCAGTGAGGAATACTGTACCCTTAGGGTTTGGATCTGACTTGCTCATTTTTCTTGTAGGATCAGCAAGACTCATTACTCTTGCACCATTCTTTGGAATATACGGCTCAGGTACTGTGAACACATTGCCATAAATACCATTAAAACGCTCAGCGATATCTCTCGCGATTTCCAGATGCTGTTTCTGGTCTGCACCGACAGGCACGATATCAGCCTGATAGAGCAGAATATCAGCAGCCATAAGGCACGGATATGTGAAAAGGCCTGAATTTACATTATCAGCATGCTGCTGTGATTTATCCTTGAACTGCGTCATTCGACTGAGCTCACCGAACATTGTGTAGCAATTGAGCAGCCAGCCGAGCTGTGAATGCTGCGGTACATGTGACTGAACAAAAAGTATACTTTTTTCAGGGTCAAGACCTACTGAAAGCAGGAGTGCATAAAGCTGAACTGTCTGTTCTCTAAGCTTTTTGGGGTCCTGTCTTACTGTGATTGAATGCAAGTCAGCAATACCGAATACAGTGTCAAAATCATCCTGAAATGACGGCCAGCCCTTCATAGCACCAAGATAGTTACCCAAGGTTGGGATAGATGTCGGCTGAATCAATGACAAACTTCTTTTTTTACGTTCTTTCTTAATTTCTTCTGACATAATTTTATCTCCAATAAAAACTTACTTAGAATATTCCTTCGCAACCTCGCCGAGTGCTTTCACACCATTGATAATACCCTCATTTGACGGAGTTGAGAAATTAAGGCGGATATACTGCGTTGAATCGGTATCATTCATTAAGAATGCGTTACCCGGAACGACGGCAACCTTTTTTTCAACTGCCTTCCGGACAAACTCGAGCATATCAACATTATCAGGCAGCTTGCACCAGATAAAGAGACCGCCTTCAGGTCTTACATACTCTACAAAATCGCCAAGCTCTTTATCAATGCAGTCACACATAAGCTCAAGCTTTTTTTTATAAATAGCCTGAATTTTAGCAATGTGAGTATCAACATCATATTTCTTGAACCACTCATCAACAATCATCTGATTCAGGCAAGACGTGTGAACATCCGATGCCTGCTTTCCGACAGTCATTTTAGCTAAAAGTGACTGATGTGCGATACAATAAGCGACACGCAATCCGGGTGCAAGAATCTTTGAAAATGAGCCGGCATATATAACAATACCCTCGTCATCCATTGATTTGATTGTCGGCAGCTTTTCACCTACAACACGCAAATCTCCGTATGGATTATCCTCAAGAATGATTACATTATGTTCCTTGGCAAGTGCATAAAGTCGTTTTCTCTTTTCAAGAGACATTGTTGCACCTGACGGATTCTGGAAGTTTGGAATAGTATAAATAAACTTAACATTATCTGTTGTTTTGAGTACCCCTTCAAGAGCATCAACATCCATACCGTCGGCCTCAACAGGAACACCCTTAAGCTTGCAGCCATATGAACGGAAGCAATTGAGTGAGCCAATAAAGGACGGCTCTTCGCATACAACTGTGTCACCTTCGTTGCAGAGTACCTTGGTTACCAAGTCCATAACCTGTGTCGCACCGGATACAATTAAGATATTGTCAAAAGCCTTGCCGATATTCTCATGCTCTTTCATCCATCTAAGAATAGTATCTCTGAGCGGCTGATAGCCCTCTGACACACCGTACTGAAGAGCATCAATAGGTCTTGTGTGCAGTATTTCATGGGCAATTGCCTGCACCTCTTCTACAGGGAAGGCATCCGGAGCAGGGTTGCCAGCTGCAAGCGGAATAATTGCAGGATCGGCTGTAGCCTTTAAAATTTCTCTGATAGCGCTTGGCTGAAGAGATGAAATTTTGTTTGAAAATGTGAATTCCATTATTAACACCTCTTAGTTTAAATAATTTTATCTTTCTTTAAAAGGCCGATAAGTCTTTCGGTATTTTTATTATTATGATAAGTTACAAGCTGCGAATACTTTTCTTTATATTCCTCTATCTGTTCCTCATTATAGTTACGCTCAATTGATTCACGCAGTCCGTCAGTATTATAG
>JAIDVA010000212.1 GCA_029059925.1 Eubacterium sp.
CCGCTATTTTTAACACAAGTTAAGGATATACAAATATGATTTTAAAAACTCCTTCATTTTATAAAGATTTTAAGTGTATCGCAGGTGCATGTCCCGATTCCTGCTGTCAAGGCTGGGAGGTTGATGCTGACCTTGATTCACTTGATTACTATAAAACACTTACAGGCGATATAAGAAAACGAATTGACAGTGTGCTTGATAAGGATGAATTCGGCAATACGATTTTCAGACTTGCCGACAAAAAGCGTTGTCCGTTCCTTAACAGTGAAAATCTTTGTGATATGCACATTGCAATCGGCGGCGAGCATACACCATATACCTGCCGCATGTTCCCAAGATTTATTAACGATTTCGGCGGTACAAGAGAAATGGGTGTATCCTTTTCCTGTCCTGTGGCATCTGATATGATGTTTGATTTAACTGAGCCTATGAGCTTTGTGAGCGAGCTTAATGATATGCCGCCGCAGCTTAACGAGATTGATGCACAAACCTATTTTTACCTTTCAAAAGCTCGTGAGAAGGCTTTTTCCATTGTGCAGGACAGAACATTGCCGATGAATCAAAGACTGCTTTATTTGCTTGATTACGGCGTAGAAATTCAAAAGGATTTAGAGGAATATGAGCAGGGAAGTGATGATATTGCTTTTTTTGATGTATTCAGAAATCCCGAGCTGATTAATCCGCAGTGGCTTGATAAGGTTGATAACGGCAAAATCAGACCTGTATCAGATAAAATATTCAACGAAAATATCGCATCCTATTTCATTTTCAGATATTTTCTTACTGCCGTGGATGATTATGATATTTTGTCGAAAATCAAAATGGCAGTTATAGGTGTTCTTATTGTTACATATTTCGGTGAGGACAGCTGGACAATGCATTTGTGGAGTAAGGAAACCGAACATTCACAGTATAATATGGACAGATATAAAAAACTGCTGAAAAATGCAAAGTGCCTGTCCGTGTCAGAGCTGAAAAAAAGATTACAATGATTTTAGAAATAAAAACACAGTCCTCGATGGAAGACTGTGTTTTTTGTTCGTTCATTTAAAGCATTTATTTCATTTTACAAATTGAATTATAAATTCTCTCGCAGTTTTTGTTGTCACTGTAAGCATAAAAGTCAGTTATACGTTCTTTATAAACAGATTCTAAAGTACAGTCATTTTCAATTGCTCTGATAATCTGCTCAACTGTATCACCATAGCTTTCACATACCGGACCAAAGCCGTCACGTTCATATTTGAAATAACCCTCGTCATAAATCTGACCCGCATAGAACTCCTCACGGTCAAACTGAGCATAGATAATCGGCTTGCGAAGATAACAGAAATCAAAGAATGTACTTGAAAAATCAGTAATCATCAAAGCACTCTCTGTAAATAATGACTGATAATCAATCTGACCGCTTACAACCTTAAAGACATCATTCTCATCATAATCAACAGCCTGTTTTGCATGAATAGGATGCAGGCAGAATTTGCCCGTATATCCTTTTTTGCGCATTGCTTCGAGCAGTCGTTCCTCATTCATCAGGGCATTGCAGAATGTGAAAAATTCAGTATCGTTGAATAT
>JAIDVA010000213.1 GCA_029059925.1 Eubacterium sp.
GGCTCGGTGATGTGTATTTGAGACAGACTATGTATTCAAGAGTAAAAAGTCTTGGCATTTTCGGGCTTGATGCTTTTTGTGTTACTGTTGAATGTGATATAAGTCAGGGCTTGCCAAGGTTTGATCTGGTTGGTTTGCCTGATGCAGTTGTAAAGGAAAGCCGTGAGCGTGTGCGTGCATCTATTAAAAACTGCCATCTCGATTTTCCTGTATCACGAATTACGGTTAATATTGCCCCTGCCGATATAAAAAAGGAAGGCTCGCTTTATGATTTGCCTGTTTTTATAGCAATATTAAAGGCGAGTAAGCAGCTCAATGGTGACGTTGACCGCTTTGCATTTATCGGCGAGCTGTCGCTTGACGGTGATATAAGACGTGTCAACGGCATTTTGCCTATGCTTTTGAAAGCAAGAGAAGATGGAATATCTGCCGTGTTCATTCCATATGAAAATAAGCTTGAGGGCAGTGTACTTGACGGTATAGATGTTCTGCCTGTTAAAAATATTTATGAGGTTATGAAGCATATTTCGGGTGCAGAAAGAATATCATTCTGCTATAATTATGAACTGATTGATACCGATATAAATTACAGTGTTGATTTTTCTGATGTCAAAGGGCAGAGCGAGGCAAAGCGTGCACTTGAAATCGCGGCAGCAGGCGGTCATAACTGTATAATGGTAGGTCCTCCCGGTGCCGGCAAATCAATGCTTGCCAAAAGAATACCGACCATTCTGCCTGATATGACCTTTGATGAAAAGCTTGAAACCACTAAGCTTTACTCAATCGCGGGTGCAATACCAAGGGGCAAAGCAATTATTGATAAAAGGCCCTTTCGTTCGCCACACCACACAGTATCAGCACAGGCACTTACAGGTGGTGGAATAACTATCCGACCGGGTGAAATCAGCCTTGCACACAATGGTGTTATGTTCATGGATGAATTCCCTGAATTTGACAGACGATGCAAGGAGTCTCTGCGTCAGCCGCTTGAGGATGGAATCGTGAATATTGCAAGAGCCTCAGGCTCTGTTGCTTATCCGTCAAGTCTTATGCTTGTGGCGGCAATGAATCCGTGTCCCTGTGGTTTTTACGGTCATCCGACAAAGGAGTGCACCTGCACACCTGCGGCAAAGAAACGTTATATGGACAAGGTGTCAGGTCCGATACTTGACAGAATTGATATCCATATTGAGGTTGCACCTGTTGAATATGACCAGTTATCATGTAAAACACAGGAGGAAAGCTCGGCGGAAATCAAAAAGCGTGTCGACAAAGCACGTATCATTCAGCAAAAAAGATTTGCAGGCACAGGCATAAGCTGTAATGCAAAAATGACACCAAGAATGACAAAGGAATTCTGTATACTTACAGATGATGCAAACAGTCTGCTTAAAATGAGCTTTGAAAGGCTTGGTCTTTCGGCAAGAGCATACGACAAAATTCTGCGTATGGCAAGGACAATTGCAGACCTTGATGAAAGTGAGCTTATCGAAATAGGCCATATTGCCGAGGCACTGCAGTATCGTTCCCTTGACAGAAAGTATTGGAATAATGAAGAAAATTAAACCTAAGGAGTTAAAATAATGGATATCAAAAGGACAATGGAGAATCTGGATAAAAACGGTATCAAGCCGTATTTTGTCGAAACGAAGGAGGAGGTTGTTCCTCTTATAAAAACGCTTATCAAAAAGGGCGAAAGTGTATCGAACGGCGGCTCAATGTCTATTAAGGAGACTGGTGTGTCAGAGCTGTTAGCCTGTGGTGATTATGATTTTATTGACAGAACAGGACTTGAAGGCGAAGAGCTCAGACAATCATATATCCGTGCTTTTGGCTGTGGTACCTATTTCTGCTCATCAAATGCTGTTACTGAAAACGGTGAGCTTTATAATGTTGATGGTAATTCAAATCGTGTTGCTTGTATTGTTTACGGTCCTCGTCAGGTTATTATGGTTGTTGGAATCAACAAAATTGTTAAGAATATAAACGAGGCAATCATACGTGTTAAGGAGCAGGCTGCACCGCCTAATACCAAACGTCTTTCGTGCAAAACGCCGTGTGAGGTTACAGGCAAATGTATCAGCCTTAATAAGGAAAATTCTATGATTTGCGACGGCTGTGCAAGTCCGCAGCGTATCTGCTGCAACTATGTTGTGTCGGCACATCAAAGACATAAGGACAGGATTAAGGTTATTATTGTTAATGAAAACCTGGGATATTAATTGAATATATTATTTATGGGCGATTTATTAATCGCCTGTTTTTATGTAAATGTAAGAAAATATTAATAAATGAATAAGCCTTAGTGTGATATAATTAAGAAAACTTTAATGCAAGGAGTGAAGCTGTGGATATTTTAGTGCTTGATGATGAAAAAGAAATTGCTGACTTAGTAGAGCTTATTCTTAAAAATGATGGATATGCTGTTCATAAATTCTATAATTCAAAGGATGCACTTGATTGCATTGAAAATGAAAAGCTTGACTTGGCGGTGCTTGATGTTATGCTGCCTGATATTGATGGCTTTTCAATACTCAGAAAAATCAGGGAAAAGCATACATATCCTGTTATCATGCTGACTGCTAAGGTGGAAACTACCGATAAAATCACAGGTCTCTCCTATGGTGCTGATGATTATATCACAAAGCCGTTTGAACCGATTGAGCTTTTATATAGAGTTAAGGCACAGCTTAGAAGATATACGGATTATGATGCGGGCAGCAACAGCGAGACTTATAGTTATGCAGGACTTTTTCTTGATAAGGACAAGCATATCTGCACACTGTTTGACAAAGCGGTGGACCTGACACCGACAGAATTCAATATCCTGTGGCTGCTGTGTGAAAATGCAGGCAGGGTTGTAAGCTCTGAAGATATTTTTGAGAAGGTATGGGGTGAAAAATACCTGGATTCAAATAATACGGTTATGGTGCATGTCCGCCGAATACGAGAAAAGCTGAGTGAGCCTGCAAGAAATCCAAGATTTATCAAAACAGTGTGGGGAGTTGGATATAAGGTTGAAAAAGGGTAACATACATTTCAAACGTGATATATTTAAAAATTGGCTGATTTCATTTCTTGTTTTTTCAATAATATATTTTTTGTTTGCGTATTTTGTGTCAAGGATTTTTGAACAGATGTTTTATATCTATATTTATGAGAATATTTCTCAGGACATTGCATCATTTATCGACGACTATTATGTTCTTGCT
>JAIDVA010000214.1 GCA_029059925.1 Eubacterium sp.
TTATTAGGGTGTGTAACATCCTAATATAAACAATAATTTATCTTATCGCATATTTATTCAGATACTCTTCAAAGCTTTCCATAAAGTGCTTATTGTCTGAATTCTTAACCTCTTTAAGGTAGCTGTGTGTCTGATAGCTGCCCTGTGAAAGCTCAATAATACATACTGCAAGATTTGAGCAGTGATCGGCAATACGCTCAAAGGAATTGATGATATCAAAGAACAGCATACCATTTTCGATAGAACATTCGCCGTCACTCATTCGTCTTGAATGTCTTGCACGAAGCTGAGCTTTAAGGTTGTTTATAACCTGCTCAAGCGGCTCAATTGTCTGTGCAAGCTCTATATCATTATTAATAAAGGCATTGGTTGAATTTTCAATGATTTCCTTAACTGCCTTTGCCATAATGTCAAGCTCTTTGTTGGCATCATCTGTAAAGTGGATTCTCTCCTTATGCATTTTTCTCTTGGTTTTGAGAATGTTTACACCATAGTCACCGATACGCTCAAAGTTACCGATAGCGTGTGAATATTTGCTCAGACGCATGGAATCGTTAATTCCCAGATCCAGGGCGCTGATTTGTACTAAATATGTTTCAAGCTCGTCTTCGTATTGGTCGAGCAGCTTTTCATTTGCGCTGATTTTTTCATCCCTATTTTTACTGTAAATTTTCAGGAAATTGAGGCTCATTGAAATATTCGTTTTTGCAAGCAGTGCCATTTCATCGCATTTTTCCTTGATTTTATCAAGCGCATAAGTAGGGGAGAGAAGAAAACGATCTTCAATAAGTGTGGTTTCCTCGCTTGCCTTGTCTGTGTGCGGATCATCCTTGATGATTTTATACATAAGCTTTTCAAATACTCCGCCGAATGGGAAAAGAACAACCGCGGCAAATATATTGAATACAGAATGAATAACAGCAATGCTGGTTGCATTAACCTGTTCAGTGAAAAAGGGCAGGCCGAAAATTGCATTTGCACCATAGAATACAATCATTGCAAGTGTAACACCGCTGACTGCCAGTAAATCGTTAACACATGCTGTTCGTCTGGCGTTTTTGTTTGTGCCGATTG
>JAIDVA010000215.1 GCA_029059925.1 Eubacterium sp.
GTCATATGCTCTTGGGAGATACTCAAAGATATTCTTAAGAGCCTCCACAGCAAGACCGTCAGTATATTCTGTAGCCATCATTGATGCATAAGCCTCAAGTGCGTGCGTTACAGCATCAATACCTGATGCAGATGTAAGACCCTTTGGTGCATTCATATGAAGGTCAGCATCAACAATTGCCATATTCGGCATAAGCTGATAGTCAGCAAGCGGATATTTTGTACCTGTCTTTTCATCTGTAATAACTGCGAAAGGTGTAACCTCTGAGCCTGTACCTGCAGATGTAGGAATGGCAATAAAGTAAGCCTTTTCACCCATTTTAGGGAAGGTATAAACCCTCTTGCGGATATCCATAAATCTCATTGCAAGGTCAAAGAAATCAGCTTCAGGATGCTCGTAAAGAACCCACATAATCTTGGCAGCGTCCATTGCAGAACCACCGCCGACTGCGATAATACAATCCGGCTGGAATGCGTTAATCTGCGCTGCACCCTCTTTTGCACAGGCAAGTGTTGGGTCCGGTGCAACATTGAAGAATGTTGAATGAGTGATACCCATTGAATCAAGTTTATCTGTAATCGGCTTTGTGTAACCGTTATTGTAAAGGAATGAGTCTGTTACAATAAATACCTTTTTCTTGCCAAGAACTGTTCCAAGCTCATCAAGTGCAACAGGGAGACAGCCTTTTTTAATATAAACCTTTTCAGGTGCTCTGAACCAAAGCATATTTTCCCTTCTTTCTGCAACAGTCTTTATATTGAGCAGATGCTTAACACCTACGTTCTCTGACACTGAGTTACCGCCCCAAGAGCCGCAGCCAAGGGTAAGTGACGGAGCAAGATCAAAGTTATAAAGGTCACCGATACCACCGAAAGAAGAAGGTGTGTTAACGAGAATACGGCAGGTCTTCATACGAGCAGCAAATTCGTCAATCTTAGCTCTTTCAGTTGTCTCATTAAGATAAACAGATGATGTATGACCGTAACCGCCGTCAGCGATAAGCTGTTCAGCCTTTGCGAGTGCATCGCTGAAATCCTCACTCTTATACATTGCAAGAACAGGAGAAAGCTTTTCGTGAGCAAACTCCTCGCTGATATCAACGGACTCAACCTCACCGATAAGGATTTTTGTTTCCTCAGGAACCTTAACACCTGCAAGAGCAGCAATTG
>JAIDVA010000216.1 GCA_029059925.1 Eubacterium sp.
ATAATATACTATATCAACATATTCAGATTTTTTTGCAAATAAAATATACACGCTGCGAATCCTCAGATGGGGAATCGGTTGTCAGCTCATCATAGACAGCTAATATTTCAAAGCCATTGAGTATACTTTTAAGTTCGCTAAGTTCATATGCTTTTTCGTAGAATTCTTCGCTGAATCTGTCATAATTTTTTCCGTTAAACACGAAGAAATCTAAAAGTATCCTTACTCTGTTCTCATCGCAATACTCATTATCCCAACTTAGAAAAAAATCCTCTTCATCAAAAACAAAGGTATTATCCCCAAGAACATATCGATGCTTATAAACGGTGTTAACGTCAAAGATAAATAATCCATTTTCATTAAGTGAATGATAAACACATTCAAAACAGCTCTTTACAGCATCAATATTTTCAAGATGATTTAAGCTGTCAAGCAGACAAATGCAATAATCAAATTTATCCGGTAATGAGAAATCTGAAATATCACCCTTAAAAAAAGCAACATTATTTTGACTTTTTTCCTGTGCAACAATCAGCATTTCGTCGGAAATATCCATTCCTTTAACCTTATAACCTCTATCACAGAGCAATTTGCTTATTGTGCCTGTTCCACAAGCTAAATCAAGAACATTTTTTCCGCCGTTGCCGTATTCAGAAAAAAAGTTAGAAATGTACTCACTTCTAACTTTATAGTCAACATTTTCAGTTAAAAAATCATAAAACTGTGCAAGAGTGTTATAACTGCTCATTGCTTTCCTGCTTTCTGATTCTTTCAAAAATTTTGTCATAACCATCACAGCCGTATTGCAATGATCGATTAACGCGGCTGATAGTCGCAGTTGATGCACCTGTTGCATTTACAATGTCGGTATAAACGCATTTCTCTGAAAGCATTTTTGCAACAACAATTCTCTGACTAATTGCTTTAAGCTCCTGAACAGTGCAAAGATCCTCAAAAAAATCATAGCATTCATCAGCGTTTTCAAGCGACAAAACTGCTTTGAATAAAAAGTCAAGATTATCATCCTGTAATTTTCTGCTCATAGTATCTCTCCGTTATCAATATATACCAATT
>JAIDVA010000217.1 GCA_029059925.1 Eubacterium sp.
GCAACAGGCTTCTGGGCAATTGCGATGGTGAAAACTTTGATTACAGTGAGGTTAATTTTAAGGTTGAACCGAGGGCGCCTAAGCTTTGCGTTTTAAAGAATTAATTTAAAAACTTTACAATAAAAGTATAATTTTATATTAACATTTCAAAAACTCCTTCATAGTATGATACTGAAGTTAAAGGCAGCAGCTGACGAATATAAAGTGATTTATTTAATCATTTGCCGCCCTATTTCAATATTTTATGAAGGAGTTTTGTTATGCCTGATAATCCTATCCTTGAAACAGGTGAAAGACGAATAAATGAGGCAGTGTGTATTGATACAAAGCGAATTTTTGACAGCTGTGTAAGCAAAGACTGTCTGGAAGATTTAAGGGTTACATTTTTTTCACGCAGCCAGCGTCTTATTGACGAGGCTGTAACGATAAAAACGCGTGACTGCACAATTGAAGAGGTCAGCATTGATGTGGAAGAGGTACCGTTTAACAGGGGCTTTTACAGTGTTGATATTACCTTCTATTTCAGACTGCGTTTTGATACCTATGCAGCACCATGTACTACTCCTCAGGTGGCAATCGGTTTTGCTCAGTTCAATAAAAAATGTATCCTTTATGGCAGTGACGGCGATGTAAAGGTATTTGTATCAAATCCTTGCAGCGAGGCACTTGACTGTCCTGTAGCTCCGCAGTATACAAATCCTGTAGCTAAGGTGCAGGCGGTTGACCCTGTTATTCTTGCAACAGATATTTGTGACAGCTGTGACTGCTGTGTATCTGTTTGTTCATCCTTCCCGCAGTCCATTCTTAATTCAATTGAAGACACAATGCCGTCCTGCGGTGCATCAAAAGCAATTCTTGTTACGCTAGGCTTGTTTTCAATCGTGCAGATGGAGCGAGATGCACAGATTCTTATTCCGGCATATGATTACTGTATTCCTGAAAGAGAATGTAACTGCAACACATCAAATCCCTGAGAGACCTTCCAGTCAATTGATTTCCCTGTGGATGAGGTTTTACCTGTCAGAAGAGATAATAATGT
>JAIDVA010000218.1 GCA_029059925.1 Eubacterium sp.
GTTTATCCGTATTCGATTATGAATGTGATATATGAAACAGAAGAATGTTATTTTTTCTTTTTAGGAATAGAGGTTAAAATACTTCCTAAAAGAGCAATTCCGCAGGAAAATAAAGAATATGTTGAAAAAACAATCAGAAATAATAAAAATTATGTGTTTGTGAAATAGATAAATCAAATAAAAACAGTGTTTAATAGATGAATCCTTTGAAAACGGAGGAAAAAAATGGATAACAATGAAATTCGTTATGACAATCAAAAAATCGTAGATGTAGAAATCAGTGATGAAATCAGAAAGGCATTCCTTGACTATTCAATGAGTGTTATTGTAAGCCGTGCACTGCCGGATGTACGTGATGGCTTGAAGCCTGTTCACAGAAGAATCCTTTATGCAATGTATGATAATAGTCTTTATCCGACGAATCCGTACCGTAAGTGTGCAACAACAGTCGGTGAAGTGCTTGGTCATTATCATCCGCACGGTGATGCTTCTGTTTATGATGCTATGGTAAGACTTGCACAGACCTTTTCAATGAGACATATTCTTGTTGATGGTCACGGCAACTTTGGTTCTATAGATGGTGACCCGCCTGCAGCTTATCGTTATACAGAGTCACGTCTTAGCAAAACAGCAATGAAAATGCTTGAGGATATCAAAAAGGACACTGTTGATTTTGCTCCGAACTTTGATGATACAACAAGTGAGCCGACAGTTCTTCCTTCTCGTTTTCCTAATCTTCTTGTAAACGGCTCATCAGGTATTGCTGTAGGTATGGCAACAAACATTCCTCCTCACAATATGAAAGAGGTTGTTGAGGGTATGTGCTGCCTTATTGATAATCCTGATGCTCAGCTTGAGGATTTAATGGAGCATATCAAGGGTCCTGACTTCCCTACAGGCGGTATTATTATGGGTGCTAAGGGAATTAAAGAGGCTTATGCTACAGGACGAGGCAAAATTTATGTAAGAGCCAAGGCTGAAATTGTTGAGACACGCGGTGATCGCTTTAAGATTGTTGTAAGCGAAATACCATATGGTGTTAATAAAGCAAGACTGATTACAAGAATTGCTGATTTGGTTAAAGAAAAGCGTCTTGAGGGTGTTGCCGATGTGCAGGACTATTCCGACAGACGCGGTATGCACATTGAGGTTACTGTAAAGAGAGATGCAAACGCACAGGTTGTGCTCAATAATCTTTATAAAATGACAGATATGCAGGTTACCTTCGGTGCAATTATGCTTGCACTTGATGATGGTGTGCCTAAGGTATTGAGTCTTAAAGAAATTCTTGAAAAATATATCACCTTCCAGAAACAGATTATTACAAGAAGAACACAGTTTGATCTGAAAAAAGCACAGGACAGAGCTCATATTTTAGAAGGACTTGCAAAGGCTATTGATATTGTTGATGATGTTATTGCAACAATCCGTGCCTGCAAGGGCGGCCAGTCTGAAGCAAAGCAGGCTATTATGGAAAAATTCGGCTTTGATGATCCGCAGGCAAGTGCGATTGTTGCTTACCGTCTTGGTCAGCTGGCAGGTCTTGAAATCGAAAAGATTTTAAATGAGCTCGAAGAGCTGCACGAAAGAATTAAGGATTTCCTTGATATTCTTGCACATGAAGAAAGAATTGCAGAAATCATCAAAACCGAGGCAAGAGAAATCTGTGATAAATTCGGTGATGAAAGAAGAACGGAAATTTCTGGCTATAGCGGTGATGTGGATGACGAGGATTTGATTCCTGTCGAGGATTGTATACTTACCCTTACTGAAAAGGGATATATGAAACGTCAGACAGTTGATACCTACAAAGCACAGAATCGAGGCGGCAGAGGTATATCCGGTATGAGCAGACGTGAAGAGGATGTCGCAAAAACCATGTTTGCATGCTCAACTCATGATTTTATTCTTATCTTTACAAACAAAGGTAAGGTATTCAAGCTTAAAGGCTATGAAATCCCTGAATCATCACGTACAAGCAAGGGTATGAATGTTGTTAATATTCTTCCGCTTGAAAACGGCGAGCAGGTAAGCGCAATGGTTAAAGTGCCTAAAGAGGAGGACAGAACCTTCCTTTGTATGGTAACACGTAACGGTATTATAAAGAGAACTGCGCTTGACCAGTATGACCATATCAGAAAATCAGGTATTATTGCAATTAATCTTGATGATGGTGATGAGCTCAGCTGGGTTGATATTACTGACGGTGAAAGAAAGCTTGTTGTTGCAACACACGATGGTATGAGCATCTGCTTTGAGGAAAAGGATGCAAGACTTATCGGCAGAACAGCAAGAGGTGTTAAAGCAATTCAGCTTGATGAGGGCGACTATGTTGTCGGCTTTGCTGTTGAACGTGAGGGTTATTCACTTCTTACAGTATCCGAAACAGGATATGGCAGAAAGAGTATGTTCAGCGATTACCGTGTTCAGTCAAGAGCCGGTAAGGGACTTATTAACTATCGTACTGCACAATACGGCAAGGTTGCAATGATTGCACCTGTAAGTGATGAAAATGATGTAATCATGATTTCCTCTGACGGAATTATTATTCGTACTCCTGCTGATCAGATTTCTACATTCCAGAGACCTTCAAAGGGTGTTAAAGTAATGAAGGTTAATGATGGTGAGAGAATTGCAACTCTTTCGATAGTAGATAAATTTGAAGAGGATGAGGAGCAGACAGAAGATGCTCAGACAGAAGTGACTGAAAGTGATGACAGTCAGGAATAATCACTT
Organism: Eubacterium sp.; assembly: GCA_029059925.1. Taxonomy (GTDB): domain Bacteria; phylum Bacillota; class Clostridia; order Oscillospirales; family Acutalibacteraceae; genus Eubacterium_R. Next base: position 2,737 of record JAIDVA010000218.1, read on the forward strand.
GATATTAAGTGGTATTTCAAAAAAAGTTTTTGATTGGCAATCATTGTTATTTACAATTTGTTTATAGTATTTACTTACTTTTTGTTGTATAATGTCAAAATCAAAGACCTTTCAAAGAGGAGTGAAATCATTGGAGAGAGAATCATATAGTATTGATGATATCCTTTCTGAGGTGAAAAAACGCAGGGAAGAGCAAGAAAGTGCGTTAAAAGAGCAAAAACCTGCCCAAGAGAATAAAAACGTGCAGGAGAAAAAAATGCCTGCACCTGAAAATAAAAAAACAGTTGAACAAAAAAAATCATCTGAAAAAGCACAGAATAAGTCTGCTCAGAAACCGCCTGTAAAAAAGGCGGAGCAGCCAAAGGCAAAAGAAAAGCCGGCCGTAAAAAAGCAGGAAGCTGTTAAGGCTGATGAAAAAAAGCAGCCAACAGCTGCACAGAAACCAAAGGCAAAGACTAAGCAGCAGATTCAAAAAAATGAGCCGAAGGAAGATTTTGAAAGCAATGCAAAGCAGAATGTGAAATCTGAAAAATCTGCCCCGAAAGAGGACAAGGCAGATAATAATGAAATGATTGACATTTTGAAAATTGCCGATACACCGTTAGAGGAGCTTGTACCTCAGGAGCCTGAAAAGGAAAAGTTTTTTAAAACAAAAAAGGGTAAAATTGTTAAGGCAGTTATTATCATTCTTGTTTTGCTTATCGTTGCGGCAGGAGTATTTGCTGTTTATTTTGTAAACAATATGCTCAATAACCTTGCAGATGATGAGGATGATGATGTATCATACCAGGCTGTGGAATATTATAACGGAATGGACTTTTTGCAGGAGGACTTCCCGATGATTGAGGAGCAGTCCGCATATGATGTTTACAGCTATAAGGAATACCTTAAGCATTGGTATCAGAACGGTGACCCTGTAAGATCATCACATGTTTTGAATGTTCTGCTGATAGGTGAGGATACGGTTGAGGAGGAAATCCTTGATACCTCAAGAGCGGATTCAGCAATTATTGCAAGTGTAAATGTTGATACGGGAACAATTCACCTTACCTCTGTTTTGCGTGACCTTTTTGTTTACTATGAGGATGCCAGCGGCGAGGGTCATTACGGCAAAATCAACGAGTCTGCAATGTACAGTATGAGCAACTATATCAATACGCTTGAAAGATATTATAAAATTTCAATTGATAACTATGCCGTAGTTAACTTTGCAAGCTTCCCTAAAATTATTGATGCTCTGGGCGGTGTTGATATCAACATCACAACAAGAGAGATTAACGAAATTAACAATAACCCGTATGTTTACGGTGATGCAGGGCTTGTAACGATTGAGAAAACCTTTGAGGGAACAGAGGGTGTTATGAGACTTGACGGTCTTCAGGCACTTGCATATTGCAGAATCAGACATATAGATTCCGATAATGTAAGAGCTGACAGACAAAAGGCTGTTCTCAACGAGCTGTTCAATAAAGCGAAAACAGCAGGAACACTGGATACGGTTAAGCTTGTTAACCAGCTTTCACAGTATACAAAAACAGGCTATACTAAAAAAGAGCTAGTCTCTATCGGCAATACTGCACTGCGTGACGGTTGGCTCAGCTTTGAGATTCAGACAAGCAATGTGCCTGCACTTGAAAACAGCAAGGGCGGAGAAAAATTCCCTGTATACAGAGCCTGGATATGGCTTGCAGATATTCCAAAGGATGCGTATGAGCTTCAACAGAAGATTTACGGCAAGTCAAATATTCAGCTTTCCGAAAACAGACCCGACTATATTTCAATGGGTAGCAGATATTAATATTAAATAAGTAAAACACCGAATGGAATCAAACCATTCGGTGTTTTGTTTTAGCGACAATCGGAGTTATCGTTTTCCTGTAATTATGTAATTCAAATCACAATGGATATGGCTGCATATATTGTCTATGGTTGTAAGTTTAGGCTTTGTAATTCCTCTTTCAAGCTGGCTGATATATCCTACACTCACATCCAAAAGCTCAGCCAATTCCTGCTGAGTCATATTTATTTTTTTGCGTGATTTCTGAATTCTTTTACCTATTAATTTATAATCTATACTCATATTTGCTCTTGAAGACATAGTAATAAAAAATTGAGATTTATAATATATTAATTATAGCATAATTGTTTCTTTTATTGTTGATTTTGTAACACAAGTGTTATATAAATATTACAATTATATTATAATTTTCAATTTTTATTTTAGCATATAAGTAAAGAAAAATTAAAAATTACGACAATTTGTTGTGATATTAATTTTTATTATAGAGATAAAGAAAAGCACCTTCTAAAAAATGAAGGTGCTTTTTATTTTGATAAATTATTGTTTAGCGTATTAAATGGTGTTGCATTTTACATCGTAGGGGCGCACATTGTGCGCCCGCCAACATTATCGTTGTACCTACGGGCGAACGATGTTCGCCCCTACGTTGGTGCAGATTACGTGATTTCGTAGGGTGCGATGTGAACCCTTTTGTCACTACGTGACATTTCCCCTGACAGGGGAATAACATCGCACCGCCACATACCAACGCAACGATGTGGGCATCGTTCCCTACGATTGTTTGACCAACGCTTACTAATATAAACAATAATTTAATATTAATAATTTACTTTATTATTAATGGTCTCTTCAAAAAATGCAAGAGCCTCATCAATCGCCGTTACGCCAGCGGTATCAAACGGATAAAGCACGCTGAAAACGTGCACCTGTTTTTTGCCGTCAACCTTGCCGTAATCTGCAAGCTCGGTCTGTACACCCTTGCTTTCCAGCAGCTCGGCAGCCTTGAGTGTCTGGCTGTGTGCGAGTGTATCACCGCTGCTGGTTATAAGATATGTAGGCGGGAGCTGAACATAATCAATAATCTGATCAAGGTTCATATATTCATAGGTTGCTTTGTCCTTGTAATTTTTGCCCCAAAGAATTTTTGTATACATACTGAAGGCGCTGCCATCGTTCATATAGGATACAGGGGAAGTAAGAAGAAGTGCATTCGGCTGTAGGCCGCCGTCAACAACATCAAAAACCTCTCTGAGCTTTTCACTTTGAAAAAGTGCGGCAGAATAAACGGCAAGCTGACCGCCTGCGGAATCACCTGTAAGCAAAATATTTTCTGTATCGCAAGGATAATTCTGCATATTTTCGCTTATCCATTTGAGTGCATAAGCACAGTCCTGCAGCTGTTCGTTGACAGTAACATCGGGTACAAGGCGATAGTTGATGTTGAAAACAACATATCCTCTGCTTGCAAGCGCAAGACAATAATATTTGTTAAGCTCCTTATTGCCATACATCCAGCCGCCGCCGTGAATATCAATAATCACAGGTAATTTCTCAGTTGTGCCTTCGGGATAGTATACATCAAGCTGATGATAGATATTCCCGTCATCAATATAAGCAAGGTCAGTAACCTCGTAAATATTATCGGGTGGTGTCTGTGCGGCATGCTTTTTCATATCGCCTTCAGAGCAGAATTTCCACACCATCTGCATAACCTTAATAATCGGGTTAGCTTTAAGATTGCTTTCCTCCTGCTGATAGTTGATGCTGTCGGATACAATAAGTCCGCCGACAGCAACCGCCTTTTCATTATCGGCAGAGGTTGGTGTGATGACAATATGAATGAAAATTACTGCTGCAAGTGCGATTACCGCAATAACTGCAGCAATGCTTAAAAGAATTGTTCGCGGCTTTGATTTTTTAGTTTTTTCTGTTGTCTTTGGCATATATATTCTCCTTTATGTTAACCAAATAAATTATTGTTTAGCGTAGTAAGTGCCGGTCAAACAATCGTAGGGAACGATGTGAACCCTTTTGTCACTACGTGACATTTCCCCTGACAGGGGAATAACATCGTTCCGTTGGTATGTGGCGGTGCGATGTGGGCATCGCACCCTACGAAAGTAAAGACGGCGTTGCCTGTGCCGCTGTGTGCGTAAGTACGCGCGGCACAACATCAAGAGGGGGTTATTAGGGGGAATTGGCGTATGCCTTCCCCCTGATTCGTTTTCTTGGTACCGTTCTTTTGCGACTCAAAAGAATGGTACATAAAATTAAATATAAAATATTTATCGAATTAAAAACGGATTATTAGGGTGTGTAACATCCTA
>JAIDVA010000219.1 GCA_029059925.1 Eubacterium sp.
CAGCGGTAAAGATCCAACAAAGGTTGACAGAAGTGCTGCTTATGCCGCACGCTGGGTTGCAAAGAATATCGTTGCTGCAGAGCTTGCAGATAAGTGTGAGGTTGAGCTCGCATATGCAATTGGTGTTGCAAAGCCTGTATCTGTTATGGTTGATACCTTTGGCACAGGCAGAATTGATGATGAAAAAATCAGCGATATTATTAATAAGGTATTTGACCTTCGTCCATCTGCTATAATCAACAGACTCGACCTCAGAAAGCCTGTTTATAAAAATGTAGCAGCATATGGTCATATGGGCAGGGAAGACCTTGGTGTGTCTTGGGAAAAGACAGATATGGTTGATGAAATAAAAAAGTATTTATAAACACGTAGTGCTTTTTAAGGAGCAGTTATGAATAATACGCCTGAAATTCCTATTAATTGTCTTTTTCAGGGCTGTTATAATCCGGAATTGGAAAAACATATTAGGATATGCAAGGATAAATGCTACAGATATAACCAGTTAAATCCTAATGCCAAGGATAAGCAACAAGAAATGCTTAAAGAGCTTCTGGGCAGTATGGGGAATGAGGTTGTAATCACACCTCCATTTTGGTGTGATTATGGATATAATATATCAGTCGGCGATTATTTTTATTCAAATCATAATTTAGTTATTACTGATGGTGCAAAGGTTGTCTTTGGAAACAATGTATTTGTTGCTCCAAATTGTTGTTTTACTACCGCTGAACATCCGATAGATGCTGGGCAGCGCAGAGCAGGACTTGAAATTGCAAAGCCAATTACAGTTGGGAATAATGTTTGGATTGGTACCGGAGCCACAGTTCTTGCGGGTGTTACTATCGGTGATAATTCTGTTATCGGAGCCGGCAGTGTGGTAACTAAATCTATACCAAATAACGTTGTTGCGGTTGGTGTTCCTTGTAAAGTTGTTAAGAAAATAACTGACGATGAAAAATATCGCTATCCTATTTTTGAACAGCAAAGCAAATAATATATAATTAAAGCTCCTTGATTTCAAAATCAAGGAGCTTTAATTATATCAGCTTATAATCTTTTGTCTTTATCAAGTGCTTTATCAACTGCATTATGAACTGCTTTTTCAAAACCATCAGCCTGCAAAGATGTTACACCCTCAATAGTTGTTCCGCCGGGTGAACAAACATTATCGATAAGCTTCCATGGATGTTCGTCACTTTCAAGAATCATTTTAGCACTGCCATAAACTGTTTGTGCTGCGATTTTGAGTGCATCATCCTTTTTCATACCATTCTTAACTCCGGCTCTTGCGAGTGCATCAATAAACATATAAGCATATGCAGGAGCACAACCGCCAAGAACACCAAAAAGAGGGAATGAACTTTCATCAAGGCACATTACCTCACCTATACAATCAAGCAGCATTTCAACATTCTCTTTATCTTCATCAGTTACCAGCTCATTGAAGCAATATGCACTGATTGCCTCACCAACCTTAGCGTTGATATTTGGCATAACTCTAATTATTCTTGCGGATGACTTTAAACAAGCTGAAAGAAAGTCAAGCGTTTTACCTGCAGCGATTGAAATAATAAGCGGATTGTATTCCTTAACGGTATTATCAACCTTTTTCAATACAGATGAAATAATGTTAGGTTTAACTGCAAGAAAAACAATATCAGAATTCTTCATAATCTCAATTTCATTATCGAGAATATTTACACCAAAATCTTTTTCAGCTTTTTCACAGGCAGGAAAGTAGACATCAAAAACATATATATTTTTGCTCATAACCTTATTGCTCGCTGTTATACCTCTAATTATTGCTGACGCCATATTGCCGCAGCCGATAAAACCTATTTTCATAATAAACGTCCTTTAAATAATATGATAATTAATAATATCACTATATAAATAAAAAATCAATTGTTTTTCATATCATCGTATTTTTTCTTGGTTGCAAGCCCGCCTCGGATATGTCTTTGTGCCTTATTTTCCTCAAGCACCTCTTTGACTTCACTGCAAAGCAGGGGATTGATTGTCGATAATCTTTTGGTCACATCATTATGTACTGTTGATTTGCTGATACCGAAAACGATTGCTGCCTGTCTCACTGTCGCTCTTGTTTCGACAATGTAATGACCTAAATCAATACATCTTTTTTCTACATTACCAATCAAGTGTTTTCACCTTCCTCAGTAATGTATATGAGTGTATTATTGAAATATGACAGTTTGATTTTTATTTATTAATATGATATAGTGATTTTAAAAGAGGTGATATATGTGGAAGATTTAAAACTTTTTGATGATATTTGTGCTGTGCTTAATCTAGGTAAAATTAAAAGGAAAATAAAAAGCGTATCAGGTGGATATATGCACAAAATGTATTATCTGTGTACGGAAAAAGGCGAATATGCTGTAAAGCTCCTTAATCCAGTTATTATGAAAAGGTCTGATGTTTTTGAGAATTATAGAATCGCAGAGGAGCTTGAATATAAATTGGAAAAAGCTGATTTGCCGATTGTTGCCGCTTTGGAATTTAATGGCACAAAAATGCAGTGCATTGATAATCAATACTTTTACGTTTTTAATTGGGTAAACGGTAAATCCCTTAAAAACAATAAAATAAGCAAAAAACATTGCGAAATAATAGGCCAAATCTTAGCCAGAATTCATAAGCTTGAAAGTCTGACGAGTGAAGATGAAATCAAAAAACTTAATATTGATTGGGACTTATATATATCAAAAGCATGTAAACAAAATTCTAAGATAAGTAAAACGCTGATAAATAACAGAGAGATTCTATATGAATATCAAGACAAAGGCAATGCGGCTCTCGAAAAGCTCCATAAAATTAAAACTATCTGCAACGGTGATATGGACAGCAAAAATGTTTTATGGGTTGATGGTAAACCTCAAATTATAGATTTAGAGAGTCTCAGTTATTCAAATCCTTATGTTGAGCTTTTTCAGCTTGCTTTATGCTGGTGCGGTTACGAATCCTGCTCTTTAAAGTATGATTTATTAGAGGCTTTTGTCAGAGCTTATATTGATAAATACGGTCCGTTTGAGATTGATTGGGATACTGTATTTTATAGTAATTTAGGCAGACTTGAATGGCTTGAATATAACATAAAAAGAGCTTTATTTATTGAATGCAATAATAAAAAAGAGCAAAAGCTTGGAGCTGAACAGGTTAAGGAAACTATGAAACATATACTGTATTATGACAAAATACATTATGATTTAGTTAACAGACTTCATTCAATTACAAAATCAAATTTCACCAACAAATAAGATACAATATAAAAAACGCCTATCCCTTACCAATAAGCAGGGGATAGGCATTTTTTATTAAATATTTTTTGTAAAAAATCATGCTATCCTTTAATCATATAAAAATCCCGTCTGTTACACAGACGGGATAATCTTGTTATTTCTTTTCAGTAGTAGTCTCTTTGCTTTCCTTTAACTCACCGATAATATCAGCAAATGATTTCTGGTTAAGCTCATCAACTCTGTCGTATTTGCTTACTTCCTTCTCGTCAGTTGCGATTGCATCATCTATAACTGTAAGTGAAAGCTCTTTTTCATTTACACTGAATTTATATGTTATTTCTTTAGCAGTGCTTGGATTTTTCAGAATAAGCTTATTTCCGTCAACCTCATAGTTTCCGGAGAAATTTGCAGTTGAAATGTAGGAATCATAAGTTCCGTCTTCATAGAAAATATAAGCAGAAAGCCCCGGATTTTTCTGACTCTGCCATTTTCCGACAATCTGATTATCGCTTGCAGTGAAAATACTTTTCGTTGCCTGTGCAGGATTCTGATCTGTAGCAATGCAGTATACACCGCCCGCAATAACCAATGCAAGAATCATGCTGACAACAGCAATGATTATTTTTTTTACCGTTGAAAGATTTTTCATGGTAATTATTTTGCCTCCTTTAAGCCTTTCTTAACAAGCAAGTTGTTAATTCTGTCTGATGAATCAAGAAGAGAGGATACTGACATATCATGGTTAAGTGTGTCAATAAAGTAAGCAGTATACTTTGAAAGCTCAACACTTACATACCATTCTCTCTGCAGCAGCTCAGGACTTTGATAAACACCATTTGTTGTAAATACCCTATCGAATACACCATCATTATATGCTTTATCAAACACATCAAGACCATTGCAGAACAAACCGAAGGTTGTACAAACAAAAATTCTTTTTGCACCCAGATTTTTAAGCTTGCTTGCAACCTCAAGCATTGACTCACCGGATGAAATCATATCATCAACAATAATGATATCCTTACCCTGAACAGAATCACCAAGATACTGATGCTCAACAATAGGGTTACGGCCGTTAACAATTCTTGTGTAATCCCTTCTTTTGTAGAACATACCAAGATTAACACCAAGCTGTGTTGCAAAATAAATACATCTCTGCATAGCACCCTCATCAGGTGAAATAATCATTAAATGCTCAGGGTCAATAGTAAGATCATCAACGCTATTCGCGAGAGCTTTAATCATCTGGTATGTAGGCATAACGTTCTCGAATGATGAATCCGGAATTGAGTTCTGTACTCTCTGATCATGTGCATCAAATGTAATAATATTATCGACACCGAGTGCTACAAGCTCCTGCAATGCCATTGCACAGTCAAGAGATTCACGAGCACTTCTTTTGTGCTGTCTGCCTTCATAAAGCATAGGCATAATTACAGATACTCTTTTTGGCTTTGATGATAATGCGTGAATCACTCTTTTCAAATCTGCAAAGTGGTCATCAGGTGACTTCGGAACAGTCATACCATACATCTTGTAAGTACAGCTGTAATTGAATACATCAGCAATGATATAAATATCATAACCACGTACTGTATCATTAATAACACCCTTTCCTTCGCCGCTGCCGAAACGGGGAATAGATACATCAATCTTATATGTGTCACGCTGATATGCAAAAAATGCAACATTTTCCTGATGCTCTGTCGCCTGTGTTTTTCTCCATTTAACAAGATATTTGTCAATCTTATCAGTCAGCTCCTCGCAGCCGGGCATACCGATTATGCCAAGCGGTCCTACCGGAATTGAGTTGATGTTTTCTGCTGTTTGTCTAGCCATAGTTTGAAGCTCCTCTCAAATTTTACACGCATATTCTACAACAAATCCATATTATTGTAAATAAGTAAATTGTAGAAATTTGCAGAATTTTACATACTGAATACTTTTACAGCATCACACTGCTGATTTTCTTTTGCGTTTTGCTTTTTCAAATACAATATATCCACAAATTCCTGCAATGCTTGCTGCAGAAATAACAATGCCTATGCCAAGTCCTTTTGGTCTGTAAACATACGCAACAGTGTGTTCACCGGGCTTTATGGATGTGCACAACAGTGCGTTACCTATTTCAAAGGTTTCTGCTTTTTCACCATCAATATATATGCTCCAACCGCTGTCATAAGGAATTGATGAATATAAAACGCTGTTTTCTTTAACAGTAATTGTGCCGCTGATTTTTGTATCGCTATGCTTAGTAACACTTAGTGAAGAATCGTTTAGTCTCTTATAGCCAAGCTTTAATATATCCTCGTCAACTGTATATGCGTATATTTCTGCGTAAGTGTCTGTCGAATCAACATTTGAGCAGTCGAGCGAAATTTTTATTTCTTCTCCCTCCTCACAATGTCCCAAATCGAAAATATACGGTTCACTGATTGACTGAGTATGAGAAGAAATACCGGCACCATCAATTTCAATAGAATTAATATCAGGGGATTTAACATAAATATAAGTGTTGCCTGACTTACTTGGTGTGATTATAAAATCAACATAACCATAACCAGAATCGGTATCATTCTTTTTAAACCAGAAGGTTCCGTTATTTGTGATATCGTCACCTGACAGTCCATCAAATTCTGTATTAAGATAATCTACAGCTTTAAAAACATCACCATATCCGGTTGCAAGAGTGAAATAGCTGTTCTGAAGCTCAAAAGGATTGCCTTCTTCAGGAAACCAGTTGTTTATATTTTCATTTACAGCATAGGCAATAGGAAGAAAATATTTATTTTCATAAATTTCAACCTCACCGTTGTCAGTTTCTGAAAAATAGGTATATAAATCTTCTGACGGAGTAAGTGAAACAGGGGACTTTACAAGATATTTAATATTAAACATCATATTGTAAATCGGTGTCTGCGTGTTATATGTGTAGCTGTTGATTCTGTTGCCGAACATGCCAAGACTGTATTGCAGGCGCGAATAGTCCTCATAAGCCATTGAAGAAAATGCTGACATGCCGTTATAAGCATAATAGCTTGGATCCATTCTTGTTTCAAGATAGGTAAGCTCTTCACGGTAAAAGCCATCATCATCTGAATGAATTTTATCAATTGCCTGCGTATAATTGTCAAACCTGCTTGTATAATCGGCATTTGCCTGTGTAATTAATATTGCTCCTGTATCAGCAATAAGAACTTCACTGAATATCATGACAACTGCAGTTGCACCGATAATCAGCTTGTCAAGCTTTCCTTTTTTGTACAGATACAAAAAGCCTGTCCATACAATAATAAATCCTATACTGATATAAATTGTAGTTTCGGACATTTTGCTTGTAGCCAATTTCTGTGCAATGACAATGAAAAACACCCATGCCATACCAACAAAACCAATATCTTTAATATCAATTGATTTCATTTTTGTAATACACTTGTAACCGCATGTCAAAATAAGGAAAGTATACATAAATGAAAATCTGAACGGTAAATCATTAGGGAAATGGAAGGCATGCCAGATAAAATTCAGACAATTATTGTTAAAGCTGAAGAAGAAGAGCAAAAGCATCACAATATATGCTGTCTTCTCCTTAAGGCGGAAATCCTTATTGATTACAAAC
>JAIDVA010000022.1 GCA_029059925.1 Eubacterium sp.
CCTCACAGGTATATGTACCATTTGAGGAATAAAGACCAACCTTTAAGCCAAGCTCATTAATGTCTTTAATAAGCTGAGGAATACCTCGGCTGAAGGTTTTTAAATCACCCTGCAGCTTTCCGTCAGCATCACGCATAGAGCTTTGCCAGCAGTCATCAAGATTAACATATTTGTAGCCTGCATCGGCAAGTCCGCTGTCGACCATTGCGTGTGCAACCTCCATAATCATATCCTGATCGATATGATTACGAAATGTATTCCAGCTTGACCATCCCATAGGCGGAGTTTTAGCGACGCCATTGTCATAATCAGGCATTTCGGATATATCTATTGTAATTTTTCTGGGCTTGGTAAATTTTTTGATTGCACATATTGGACATTTTCCGTTCGCCTTCATAGTTAAGAACCACGATATAAAGAGCGTTATAAGGATAAGTATAATTGCTGTTAATATAATAAAAAATATTTTCATAATCCTATCTCCTCAAAATAATCAAGTTCTGTTTTTGCAAGTTGTTGTGTTTCCTTATTATCAATTTCGCTGATGGTTTTTGTCATAAATGATTTTCTGTGTTTTAAATTGTAGAAAAATCTGTAGCACCAGGCATATGGGGTCAGCCAAGGTCTGCCTTCGATAAATCTGATGTAATCAATATTTTTAAGTCTTTCATATGGCGGAAAGGCAAGTTTGAGTTTAACAATGAAAGAGCTTGATTTACCGCTCTTTTCAAGTTCCTTTCTGGTAACAATTGCCCCTTTGTTTTCATTCATTGCTCCGAACACACCGCTTTTGCATAAATACCGCTGTGTTTTTTCGGTATTGTCAACAAATTGTCTGCCGATGCCAAACCATTCATAGCATACCGAAAGAATTACACGGCCAAAAGTATCAAGACCTATTGGTTTGAGCATGTCCATAACAACATCAAGGTCAATATCCTTTTTCTGCTGCATAACAGCAAGGTCAAGCACGTGTCTGATTCCGGCACCGTAAAACTTAAAATGATGTGCAATATGTGAAATCAGATATGCCATATGATAGTTGTCATTAAGTATGCCCTTATAGTCATCAAATCGGGCATTTTCAAAAGCGTCACAGAAAGCATCATCGCCGAATTCGCTTATAATACGTGTGTGAACCTCAAGCAGAACATTATTGCGTCGGTAATTGTATACCGGTCCGTTTTGTTCAGTGCATATAAAACCTGCATTTGTCAGGATTTTTTTTACCTTGTCACGGTTAACCTTATCAATTAAAAGGTCTATATCTCCCATAGCGCGGCTTTCAGGAACGGGATAACTGTTTCTCAGTATCGCTCCTTTAAACAGAATATAGCGTATCTCAGAGCTCGTAAACAGGTCGTTAACCTCATCCATACAATTTGTCTGGCACTGGTAAAGATAAACAAGGTCAAAAAACTTATTTTCTACAGCGGTCATAAAACCGCCGGGTATATTAAATTTTTGTTTTGAAATGTTCAGTACACAATAGCATATGCCTAAAAGATTGTGATGTCTGGTCAGCTTATAAAGCTCTTTCCAATCCATATCAGTCGGGATATCAACATCACTGCCTGTCAGATAAGCTTTGCAGATTGCGATTAAAAAGCTTTCTTCTTTTTTCATTTAAAAAACTACCGCACCGAAGACCAGGCTGAGTATGGTAATAATCAGTCCTGCGATAAATACACCGATTGATATTATGCCAAAGCTTTTCTTTTTATCAAGATGAAGCAGGGATGCAAGAAGTGCACCCGTCCAACCACCTGTACCCGGAAGCGGAATAGCAACAAAAAAAAGCAGGCCCCAAATTCCGTATTTATCAATTTTATCACGTTTTTTTAATGTTTTTTCTTCAAGCCAGAAAACAATGTTTTTAAGACCCGGTATTTTTTTGAATATTTCAAATATCCAGTTTATAAGCAGCAGAATAAAAGGAATTGGTAAAATGTTGCCTAAAAAGCTGATGATAAATCCTACAAACGGATTCATATCTAAAAGTACAATTGCCGTAAACATTCCGAGTCTGCATTCAAGAATGGGACAAACAGAAATTAAGAAAACAACAAGCCAGTCAGGAATACCATGTGATGTTAAAAATTCCTGTATGGTCTGGACAAGTTCGTGCATAGTCAAATCTCCCTGTAAATTATTTTTTTGAAGGTATGTAATTATTCTTCATAAGAAAACGATTTGCCTGTTTTAAAATAGCCTTATCATTGTCGAATTTAAGGTATGGCATAGCCTTTTGATATGTCAGCCATATGTAATCCTCAATCTCTTCTTCCTGGATGGTTGTGGTAGTGTCATCCGTTGTGCCGACAAAAATAGATACTCTTTTCTGCACCTTATTTTTTATCTTATATTCCGACACTCCCTCAAAGCCCATATGCAGCTTGATATGAATACCCGTTTCCTCCAGCACTTCACGTCTTGCTGCATCGAATCTTGTTTCGCCTCGTTCCAGATGCCCCTTAGGAAATCCCCAGTGAGCAGAGCGCTTATTTTTTATCAGCAGATAACGGATGCTGTTATAAATATTTCTGTATATTATTGCACCGCTGCTGGTTTCATAATAGCATGTTAATTTATATTCAGGAAAATCATTTTCAATATCAATTTGATCAATAATATCAATATTAATGTATCGTGTGCTCTTTGGAGCAAGTATCCATATATTGTTTTTATTCTCCGGATTAAGCGGCTCAAGCACTCCGATAATCCTACCGTCATAATTATTTACTGCGTGGTCGATTCCGAGAATAAAAGCATATTCGTCCTTAGGGGTATCGTTTATTAACGCCAAATTAAGAGGGTAGGTGAATCCTTTTTCGTCCTTGAAGCCGATGGGTTTAACAACCTGTGCTCTGACACAACGTCCAAGCATAATATCACCACCAAATACATATATAGATTTATTATATCTAATTTGTATAAATATTACAAGTGGATTGTAAAATTAATTTGAAATTACAATATAATATCTGTATTCAAAATGATTACAAACGGACATCCGATTAATTTAATGTCTGATAAATTTTTATCAAAAGTTAATAAACTTCTGTCTATTTTTGTGATATAATATTAATCGGTGATGAAAATGAAAAATAAAATAAGCAAAACCGATAATAAGGGTTTTGCAAATGGCTTATGCTTTAACAAGCTTGTGTGGATATTTCTGATATGCTGTGTCGTAGGATTTATTGTAGAAACAATTTGGTGCCTGATTCGCCACGGATATATTGAGTCGAGAAAATCGCTGGTTTACGGTCCGCTTTCCGTAGCATATGGAATGGGCGGAGTTATACTGACTCTGGCACTATATAAGCTGAAGGATGAAAGTCTGGGAAAGGTTTTCTTTATCTCATTTATTGTAGGGACAGTAACAGAATATATATGCTCTCTCGGTCAGGAAATTGTTTTTGGATCGGTAGCGTGGGATTACAGCAATGTACCGTTGAATATCAATGGCAGAGTTTGTTTATTGTATTCCCTCTTCTGGGGAGTACTCGGAATAGTATGGATAAAATTGATTTATCCGCATATGTCTGTGCTGATAGAAAAAATACCTGTTAATATTGGTATGATACTGACATGGGCATTTGTTGTATTTTTCGTTTTTGATTCGTTTATGTCCGCAACAGCAGCACTGCGAATGGATGCAAGAAATGCAGGAGAGCCGCCGTCAAATCATTTTGAGGTTTTCCTTGATGACCGTTTTGACGACGAGCGTATGCACAGTATTTATGCCAACTCCAAGGATATTTAATAAAAATATAATGCCGCTTAACTTAATCTTGTTAAGCGGCATTATTTTATACTTAAAACTGTATATTAAAAAATGATTAAAATTGTGCATTGAATAGTATACACATCAGTGATAAGATTTAGAAAAACAAGGAGGATTGATTATGGAAAATCAAAAAACTAAAAATACGTTCAGTGTAAGAGCAATTTGCTTTACTGCAATTATGGCGGCGCTTATTTTTGTATTTACCTTTACATTCAAGATTCCGCTCGGAACAGGGTATACACATATTGGTGACAGCATAATATTTTTATCGATTGCTTTATTGGGTGCAAAAAAATCAAGTATTGCAGCGGGTATCGGTGCAGCACTTGCCGATTTGATTGGTGGGTACAGCGAATGGATTGTGCCAACATTTTTAATCAAATTTATTATGGTTTTAATTTGCGGCTTATTTGCTGAAAAGCTGATTAAAAATAAATTTGCAGGATATATTGTTGGTGCGATTATCGGCGGAGCGTTTCAGATTTGCGGTTATACCGTTGCAAAGCTTATTATTTTTGATAAGGCTTATGCACTTACTACATTACCTGAACTTGTTATTCAGACAATAGTCGGAATCATTGTTGCGGTTGTATTTATTTCTGTTTTTAACAAAACAAAGGTAACTGATAAGCTTAGAAAGATGGCAGAATAGGAGATTTTCATTATGAAAAAAATTGATGCACACTCACATATAGGAAATTTCGGTGGCTGGGCAGGTGTTGCGTTTACGAAGGACAGGCTAATTGAACAGATGAGAGAATATGATATTGAAAAAACATTTTTGACGGGAGCCTCTTTTCAGGGAAATGACAAGGTGGTTGATGCTTTTCAGTCATATCCGGAAAAAATTGTACCCTTTGTATGGGTTAATCCTGCACTTGATGATGTGGAAAAAAAGCTTGATAAATACATAAATCAAGAGCATTTTGCCGGAATAAAAATGCAGCCGTTGTTTGATTCGTTCGTGGCTGATGATCCTGTAGTTTATCCGGTAATGGATTTTGCAAGAGAATATGATGTTCCGGTGTTTATTCATTGCGGTCATCCGCCGTATTCTCTGCCGTGGAGTATTGGTCTGCTTGCTGAGCAGTATCCTGATGTAAGGGTAACTATGATTCATATGGGGCACGGACATGGGGTTTATATTGATGCCTCCATTAAAATGGCAAAAAGATATAATAATCTTTATCTCGAAATGAGCGGTATGCCTATGGGCAGTAAAATTAAAGAAGCATATGAGACGGTTGGAAGTGACAGAATTATGTTTGGTATTGATTCGCCTTTTCATCATCCTACTGTTGAAATACAGAAGGTATTGACCTGCGGTCTTGATGAAAAAGCACAGCTGGATGTTTTTTATAATAATGCGAAAAGGTTATTGCGATTATAAATTATAGCTGTCTGTTTTACACATCTGTCGCTGCCGACGATAGGGCTCGTGTAGATCGCGG
>JAIDVA010000220.1 GCA_029059925.1 Eubacterium sp.
ATATTATACAGTGATAAATCAGTTTTAATGATTATACTATAATTAAGGAATAAAAACAACAAATTGACACAAAATTCACACTGTGTTAAAATTATTTGTATCATGTTGTTGATTGTTAATATGTAGTATTACTGAAATATTAATCCTAAGGAGAATTTATGAATATTTGTGTATTTGGTGCTGCAAGCAGCGAGATAGATGAAAAATATGTCACAGCTGTTGAAACAATGGGTGAAGAGTTTGCAAAAAGGGGACATAACCTTGTTTTCGGTGCTGGCGGTCAGGGCTTAATGGGTGCAGCTGCACGCGGTTTTAAGAATGGTAAGGCTCATATAACAGGGGTTATTCCCGAGTTTTTTAAAGAGGCTGAGGTAGAGGCAATTTACGAAGAATGTGATGAATTGATTTATACGGACACAATGCGCGAGCGAAAGGCAAAGATGGAAGATCTTGCAGATGCTTTTATTATTGTACCTGGCGGAATCGGAACATTTGAAGAGCTTTTTGAAGTGCTTACATTAAAGCAGCTTGGCAGGCATAAAAAGTCAATCGCACTTTATAATGTTGATGGTTATTACGATTCGATGGAATCGATGCTTGAGCATTCTATAGATGAGCATTTTGTGAGAGAAAATTGTAAAATGCTTTACAGTATTTTTTCAGATTTACAGTCAATGATAGATTATCTTGAGGCAGATATTCAGATTGACTTTACTGTAAAACAGCTTAAAAATGGTTAAAAGTATTGTTTTTTGCTGAGTTTTATAAATAATAGCAAAAAAATCTGAAAATAACTTAAAATAATACTTGCAATCGCAAATACTTTGTGTTATAATTCTTGACGTGTTAAGGAAGTGTAACACAAAGTTAATATTTAGAGGTATAGTGTAACGGTAACACTCCGGACTCTGACTCCGTCATTTAAGGTTCGAATCCTTATACCTCTGCCAAAGTTGGACAGTTCATTCCGAACTGTCCATTATTTTTCGCCTTTTGGCACATTTTTGCACCTTTTTAGGTGCTTTTTTAGTTTCTGTATTTATTTGCAATTTCATATTGCAGACCATTCTGAGACTTTGGGAGACCACAAAGCTCGCCAAATGTTGCCAATTTGGTGAGAGATTTTCGAGAGATAAGGGCAAGGGATTTTTAATCATCCCTTGCCTTTACCTTTTGTTTCGCGACTAATGGAGCGTGCGTTTCCGCAACACAACACATACCACACTTTTCTGCCAAAGTCCAGACCAAATAAAATATTTTGCCTTTATATATTGTTTGTCATCAAATTTTGAGGTAGGGGTGGTTTAAATTTTGAACCACCTCTATTTCTTTTGGTTATGCAGTTCCTGCTTAATTTTGTAGTGTATGCATAATCTGTCTCTTATAAACATATCCGATCCCCCGAGACGAAGGCGAA
>JAIDVA010000221.1 GCA_029059925.1 Eubacterium sp.
CAATTGTTACATTATCCATGCAGCCAAGTTTTTCATTAAGCACGGTAATCGCGTCGGGGTCCTGATCAACGGCAATAAGTCTTTTTGCTGTTTTGGCGATTTCACCTGAATGACCACCACCGCCGGCAGTACCATCCATAATAATTTTATTACTATTTAAATCCAGTGCTTTGACAGATTCATCAAACAGCACACTCTTATGAACAAATTCCATATCAGCTTAAATTCCATATTCATCGAGGATATCTTCAATTTCAACATCCTCAACACTTTCAAGTTCTTTCCTGAACAGAGCACAATTCCAGATTTCAATTTTTTTGTTATTACCAAAAATCTCTGCCTGTGATTCATCAAGAAGCTCAACCTGAGCACGAAGATCGGGATTGAGCATAAGACGTCCCTGTCCGTCAAGACTCATTTTTTCTGCATTGGCGGAAAAATGCAGCTCCAATGCTCTTCTCTTTTTCTGATTAACTTTTGATAAGATTTCGTTAATCATTTCATTCCATACTTCCATAGGATAAAGAGCAAGACATTTGTTAACGCCACGTGACACAATAAATTCCTGACCGAGTGCTGTTCGCATATTTGCAGGAATAGATATTCTGCCCTTGGCATCAATTTTATGGGTTCTATGGCCTACAAAGTATTCTGTCATATGCTCTTCCTCCTTTCTGAAAATATGGGATTTTAGTAAAAAATCTGCATTCAAAGTGAAATTTCATGGGATATATATGAAATTTTATAGGATTTCACCCCACAAATACATTATAAATAGAGGTACAAGCATTGTCAAGGAATTTTTTTGCCGTCGTAACTTTTGTAATGAATTTGTAACAATTAATAATTAGCCGACATCTATTGTACAAAAAACCGTCTTGTGTTATAATTTGGTATATAACAGACATTAGTTGGAAATCGAGGAAAAATTATGAATGATTACAAAACAACCTGGCGCGAAAAAATAGGATATGGTGTTGGTGCTGTAGGACTGGATCTCAGCTATGGAATGTTCTATTCATTTTTAAGCTATTATCTTTCAAGCGTGCTTGGACTGAAGGAAGGCTTTCTGCTGCTGCTCACTCCCCTTGCGAGAATCTGGGATGGTATCAACGACCCTTTGATGGGAACAATCGTTGACAATACCAAAACAAAAATGGGAAAATACAGACCATGGATCATAATCGGTGCTATCAGCAATGCTGCTGTTTTGTTCCTGCTTTTCACAAGCTTTGGAATGAGTGGAACCAAGCTATACATTTATATAGGTGTTATGTACATCCTGTGGGGTATGACAAATACAATGGCTGACATCCCGTATTGGAGCATGGTGCCGTCCTTCACAAGCGACCCGAGCGACAGAAACATGGTATCAACCGTCGCAAGAACCTTCAGCGGTCTTGGTCAGGGTATCATCACAGTAGCTACACCTATTATCCTGCCGATGCTTTCAACAGGCATGACAACAGATAAGGGTTACAGTGCAAGCGGCTTCTCTCGCTGGGCAGGAATATGCGCAGTGCTGCTCGTTTTATTCTCAACAATATGTGTTTTGTCTACAAAGGAAAAGCATGTTGTATACAACAATAAAACAAAATTTTCACTCAAGAAAATATTTTCAGTCATTGCACACAACGATCAGCTTATTGTATTTATGGTTTTTGCCATGCTTTCAAACGCAGGCTGGTATTTAACCTCAGGCACAGCAGTATATTATTTCTCTGATGTACTTGAACAGCCAAAGGCGCAGTCTCTTTTCCAGACCATTGGTGCTGTCGGCTCTGTTTTCGGTCTGCTTGTTATACCGATTCTTTCAAAATGGCTCAGCAAGAAAAAAATTTATCAGATTTCGCTTATAGCAACAATCGTCGGCTATATAATGATGTATATTTTCGGCCCTGTGCTCAAAATCACAATTGCACTTGATATTGCCTACATCATTTCTTCAACGGGTATTGCATCTATGTTTGTTGCACAGACAATTTTCCTTGCTGACATTGTTGACTACGGCGAATACAAAACGGGTGAAAGAAATGAATCTATCACCTTCTCAATGAAAGGCTTTCTGCAGAAGATGGCTTATACAATTCAGACTATATTCCTTTTCGGCGGTCTTGGTCTTATGAACTATAATGAGCAGATTACAAGTGCTGCAAAGACAATAAACGATTCGACCAAGGGCGCAATCGGCTTTATCTGCTTTGGTGTTCCGCCTATTCTGATTCTCTGTTCACTGATTGTTTTCACAAAGAAATTTAAGCTGCACGGCGAGCTTGCAGACAAGGTACACAGCTATATTGTTGAAAAAAGAGCTGAAGATGATAATGCATAAAAATAAAAAACTATTGACATTGCAAATAAATAGTGTTATTATTAGCTAAACTTAATATCAAAACCGATGAGGCGGAGATAAAAATAAGATACGCAATTACAGAGAGCTCCTGTTGCTGTGAATGGAGCATTAAACGGCTTATTAAATGGACCGCTGAGGGTACGGTGAAAGGCTTTTGCCGAGTATCCCGTAACGTGATGGCCTACGTCAATGGTCGGAGATATGATAGTATCTTGCAGAGTGTATGGTTGTACCATAAATCAAGGTGGCACCACGGAATGTAATTTCGTCCTTGATAATACGATTTTTCGTATTATCAAGGACTTTTTTATTTTCAATTTGCAGAGTCATAATAATCAGGTACCGCATATCAAAAAATTCAAACAGTTTGCAAAGAAATCATTTTAACTCTCAATTTATATAATAACATTATTGGGCAAATCAAACAGAGTATAAGGAGCAGTCAAGTTGGAAAACTATTCAATAAGCCTGCCGAGCTATTCAATCGGCGATATGGTTTATAACAAAATCGGTGAAATATGCTCACCCTTTGGCAGAAAGGTTGTTTGTATCGGCGGCAAAACCGCTATAAGCAAGGTTAAGGATTTGATAATAAAGAATATTAAAGATACCAACCTTGAAATACTCGGCTTTGTCTGGTATGGCGGAGAAGCAAGCTACGAAAATATAGAAATGCTGAAAAATCATGATGCAGTAAAAAATGCAGATATGATATTTGCAATCGGCGGAGGTAAAGCAATAGATACAGCAAAGGCACTCGCCTTTATGATCGGCAAAACAGTATTTACCTTCCCGACAATTGCATCAAACTGTGCAGGCACAACGGCTGTATCCATTATGTACAACAGTGACGGCAGCTTTAAAGAGCCATTCTTTTTCCCTGCTCCTGCAAAGCACTGCTTTATATACACGCCTGTCATTGCACAGTCACCGGCCAAATATATATGGGCAGGTATGGGTGACACATATGCAAAATACTTTGAGGCAAAAATGAGCAGCCGTGATGAGGATTTAGTACACTATCATGCGCTCGGTGTTACAACAAGCGAGCTTTGCCTTTCCCCCATTCTTAAATACGGCAAAAAGGCTATGGAGGATTTTGAAAACGGCACAGCAAGCTTTGAGGTTGAGCAGGTTATTTTAGCAGTTGTTGTAACAACAGGTATTGCATCCATACTTCTGACTGCTGAGCATATTATAGATTACAACACAGGTCTTGCACATGCAGTATTTTATGCACTGACCTCATACCCTCATATTGAACAACGGCATTTGCATGGCGAGGTTGTAGGATATGGTGTTCTGATACTTTTACTTGTTGATAACAATTTTGAAATGTTTAAAAAGATGTATGATTTTAACAAATCGGTCAAGCTGCCGACCTGTCTTGCTGATTTGGAAATGAGCGAGACTGACCTGGATAGACTTGTACCTATGGTCTGCAAAATGAAGGATATAGACCATAATCCATATAAAATTACCGAGGAAATGGTATTAAAGGCTTTTAATGAGCTTGAAAAATATAATGTAAATAATAAAAATAATTAAGGAGAATAGATATGAAAAAGACAATCAAAAAAATCACTGCAGTATTACTTGCAGTACTCATGGTTGCAGCATGCTTTGCAGGCTGCTCTGCAAACAAGGAAAACGGCAACACATCAACCACACCTGACACAACAAAGCCTGCTAAATTCGGCATTGTTGTGCAGACAGGCGCAAACGGTGCTTTTGTTGATATGAAGGACGGTATTATTGACCAGATGAAGGCGAACGGCTATGAAGATGCTATCTTTGATTACAAGGATGCACAGGGTGACGTTGCAGCACTTTCAACCATCATCAATGCTATGGATGACGGCTCATACGATGCAATTTTCACAATCGGTACTGCCTGCACACAGACACTTGTAAATCTTAATTCAGAAACACCGTGCTTCTTCTGCGCAGTTTCAGCACCTGTTCAGGCACAGGTAATCACCGATATGAACCAGCCTGACAAGAACGCAACAGGTACATCAAATGCTATCCCTGTCGGCGACATCATTGAAATGGGTTATAAAATCACACCTGACCTTAAAAAATTCGGTTTTGTTTACTCAACCTCACAGGTTAATGCAGTAGATACTGTTACATCTGCTCAGACATATCTGGATTCAAAGGGTGTTGCATATGAATCAGCAACAGTTGAGACATCAGCTGATGTTAAAAGTGCAGCAGAGACGCTTATCGCTAAAGGCTGTGATGTTATCTTTGTTCCGAATGACGCTATTGTTCAGGATGGTGTAGCTGCTCTCAGCCAGGTTTGTGAAGAAGCAAAAATTCCTGCCTACTGCTCATCAGCAACAACAGTAAACAGCGGCTGCCTTGCAACACTCGCAATTGACGACAAGGGTATTGGTGCTAAAACAGCTGACAAGTGCATCGCATATATGAACGGCACAGCACTTGCAGATATCCCTTCAGAGGTGGTTGGCATTGACTACTGCACCTTTAATGCAGGTATTGCAAAATCACTTGGCATTGACACACCTTCAAAAGATACAATCGGATATGAAATTCAGGTTGTAAACGAATAAAAATACGCAAAGGGCGGATATAATCATCCGCCCAAACAATATTATATATTTGATTTAGGAACATGATTATGCAGGTTTATATTACAGCTATTGAGGAGGGCTTTCTTTATGGATTGCTCGCACTCGGCATTTATATTTCATTAAGAATACTCGATATACCCGACCTTACAACCGAGGGCTCATTCGGCTTTGGCTCTGCCGTTGCTGCAGTTGTTGCATCACAGGGACTCAGCTTTTTAAGCTTTATTGCCGCATTCTTTGCAGGTGTGCTGGCAGGTGTTGTTACAGGTCTGCTGCAAACCAAGCTGAAGGTACACCCTGTTCTTGCAGGTATTATAACGATGAGCGGACTATATTCAATCAATCTTATGGTGCGAGGCTCGTCAAACCTTAACTTTAATGCAAATTCGGTATTCACAAAGTTTTTCGGCTTGCTTGGAATTACAGGCATAAACAAAAAGATTGTAGGATTGGTAATCGGTGCAGTTATCTGTATTGTTATAACTGCTATTGTTATCATATTTTTCAGAACGCATCTGGGTCTTTGCATAAGAGCAACGGGTGACAACAAGGATATGGTTAAGGCATCATCAATCAATGTTGATTTTTCACTTATATTCGGTCTTGCACTTGCAAATGGTCTTATTGCACTTTCAGGTGCACTCATTTCGCATTATCTTGGCTTGTCAGACCAGAGCTTTTCAAACGGCACGCTCATCTACGGCTTAGCTGCTGTTATCATCGGTGAGGCAATATTCGGCAAGAGAAATGTTGCACTTGGTTTTATCAGTGCTGTTGTAGGCTCAGTAATTTATAAAATAATCGTTGCATTTGTTATTGATGTTTCACTCTTTGGCAAAAACAGTGAAAACCTTATGAAGCTGACCTGTGCAATCATCGTAGCAATTACACTTGTTATACCCGAAATCAAAAAGCAGATTGAAAACAGCAGAGTAAAAAAGGAGGCAAAGAGAAATGCTTGAAATAAATAATGTTTCAAAAACCTTTGCCAAGGGCACAGTAAATGAACACACTGCATTAAAAAACATTAACCTTTCACTTAAAGAGGGTGAATTTGTTACAATCGTCGGCTCAAACGGTGCAGGCAAATCAACGCTTTTCAATATGATTTGCGGCACTTATATGCAGGACAGCGGTAAAATCACGCTTGATGGCAAGGATATTTCCTTTATGCCCGAGCACAAAAGAGCAAGGCTTATCGGCAGAGTTTTTCAGGATCCGATGAGAGGTACTGCACCGAATATGACAATCGAGGAAAACCTTGCACTCGCCTACTCCCGTGCAGGCTCAAGCTTTTTATCGCAGGCTGTGGGCAGAAAAAAGCACAACCTGTTCAGAGAAGAGGTTGCGAAATTCAATATGGGACTTGAGGACCGTATGAAAACAAAAATCGGTCTGCTCTCAGGCGGACAGAGACAGGTTGTAACACTGCTTATGTGCACAATCGTTACACCAAAGCTTTTGCTTCTTGATGAACACACAGCGGCACTTGACCCTGTAACTGCAGACAAGGTAATGGATATCACGAACAAAATTGTAAAAGAAAACAATATAACCACAATGATGATTACACACAATATGTCACAGGCTCTTGTAACAGGTACAAGAACGATAATGATGGACAGCGGTGAAATCATCATTGACCTTGACAGTGACACGCGAAAGGAAATGACGGTTTCCAATCTGCTCAAGCTTTACAGAGAAAAAGAAAACAAGGATTTTGACAATGACAGAATCCTGCTGCAAAAGGATTAACCGGCATATATATAATTTTAATAAAGCTGTCTGCCTATTATAAGGCAGACAGCTTTTTGTGTGATTTTTTTAATATTTGCTG
>JAIDVA010000222.1 GCA_029059925.1 Eubacterium sp.
TTGTTATACTGTGTCTATATTAATTCTGGAGAGGGTTATTTATGTGGCTTAATAAAAAGAAAAAAATAGGTTTAACTATATTGTTCGTTGGTGGTATAATTCTTTTAGCCGTTATACTTATTTATGCTTCTACTAATGGACAATCAAAAACTCCTGCAACTTGCCAACAAGTAACCACTGTGCTTTCTGATTTAGGATATGTTCCGTCAGATACAACATCGTTATATTTAGAAGATGATGCTCAGCTTAAAAGTAGTGTTGCAATAGAAAATGAACAAATCCGTTTCGATTTTTTTGAATTTGGCAATGAAAATAGCGCAGCGAATGTATATAGTAATGCTTGTAATCAAATGCTTGATTATAGGAGTAGTGGTAACATTAGTAATTCGGAAGGATATGCAAATTATTATATGCACTCATTAAAATCAGGTGGAGTATACTACATTACTATCAGAGTCGAGAATACAGTTCTCTATGCGTATTGTGATGAAGATTATATGAGTGAGTTAGGAAAAATATTATCAGGAATAGGTTATTCTGGGGATGCAGATAAAGATAAATAAAATTAACTTCAAGGCATATTTTTATATGCCTTCTATTTTTGTGTAATGTAGTGATTAATTAATTCAAAATAATATACTGAAATAACTTTAGAATAAGCAAAAAAATGCAAAAAAACACATTTTTTTGACAAAATTGTTTAATTATAGAAGTTATTTCTTACAATATTTAAGTATATGAAACTAAAAAAAGTAACACAATTTATATAAAAAATTTTTTATTCCAGGGTTCAAATTTATACAAAATTGCAAAATGCATTCTTGTAAATTCTTTCCAAGATAAGCAGATAGACCTGTGCTATAAAGTACAGGTCTATTACTATATAAAAATAAATAGCAGTGATAATAAAGTCATAATGGTTTTACTGTTATGACTTTAACTTTTGCAGGAAAATATTTGAATGTAAGGGTAGCGGTTTATTGTCTGTTTAGTGATAATTCTATTGTTACAAGGAGTAGGCTTGCAATAATATGCTGTTTTTTTTTAACTATTTGCTCCTTATTTTTTGTTCTTTATTAGTATTATAGTAAGTACTTATTTTTTTATATTGTGAATAAATAGGAAACAGAAAAATATTTAAAATATTAGTAATTTTTACAAAAATATAAATACTACTTGAAAAGAATTTAATTATATGATAGAATGCACCACGAAACCCGTGGTAATGCGAGAAAAGGGTCGAATTTTGTAACATTTTTGGGTTTGAATATCAGATTGTAAACAAGATTGATTATTATTATTTCTGAATGAAGTAAAACTCAAAGAAATGAGGTGAATGATGTATGAATACTACTTCGGAAACAAACAAACAAAAGACAAACATACGACATAAAGCTTTGACTGTTATAGGAACTGTTTTATGTATCATTTTGGTTCCGATTCTTATTGTAAACTGTACTCTTATTATTCGCAGTTATACGAATAGTGAAAAGGTTCCGTCAATTGGTGGATACTGTCCTATGATTGTTTTAACAGATTCTATGTATGATGTTATTGAAAGCGGAGATTTAATTTTCTGTAAATCAATTGACGCTAAAGATGTTAAGGAACAGGATATTATTTCTTTTTTTGATCCATCAAGCAATACTCAGTCTGTTGTAACTCACAGAGTTGTAGAAGTAACTACCGACAAGAATGGTAATATTGCATGGCGCACCAAAGGTGATGCTAATAATATTGAGGATCAGGCACTTGTGCCTGCTGAAAATCTTGTAGGAATCTATACCGGAACAAGTATTTCAGGTGCAGGAGATTTTGTTATATTCCTTTCTACAACATGGGGTCTTGTAATTTTCGTTGCACTTCCGCTCGTGCTTTTAATTATATATGATATTATCCGTCGCAGGACATATGAGAAAATTAAGCAAAAAGATACAGATGCATTACTTGCAGAGCTTGAAGCACTTCGTGCTGAAAAGGTCGATAAGGATGGCAGCAATGCCGGCTAACAGTAAAAGATTAAATCTTTTACAATATTATTTTATTGTATTCAAAGCCAAAGGAAGCCACGCCTGAGGTTTGGATAAATGTTGGCAGTTTTGCCTTTAGAGTAATGGCGAAATCTGCCTGAATAAATAATAAGTGCATATTTAAAGCACAATTCTACAAAAGGAGTTTTATCTATTATGAAGAAAAACAAAATGATGCGTATAGCTTCTGCACTTCTTGTTCTTTGTCTTTTAACAACATGCGTTATCAGTGGAACTTTTGCAAAGTATGTTACTTCAAATGATGGTTCAGATTCTGCACGTGTAGCAAAATTTGGTGTTAGCGTTACAGTTTCTGGTTCTACTTTTGCTAAAGAATATGCTACTGATGATAAAGATGTTGTGGGTGCTATTGCAAATTCAGTTGTATCATCAACAGAAGAAAATGTTGTTGCACCTGGAACAAGCGGTAAGATGGTAGACGTTGTAATCACCGGTAAACCTGAGGTGGCTGTTAATGTTAACTACGAAGCAACTGTTGATTTTACAGGTTGGGAAGATGAGGAAGGCAAGTATTATTGCCCACTTGAAATTACAGTTGGCAGCAAAACTCTCAAGGGTGTTGAATATGCTGATGCAGCAGCGTTTGCAGCAGCTGTAAAAGCTGAAATTGAAAAGGCTTCAGCTGATTATGCAGCAAACACAGATTTAAGTACTGCAGCTATTCCTTCAGTTTCATGGTCATGGGCATTCTCAGGAAATGATGATGTTAAGGATACATATCTTGGTGACCAGGCAGCAGCAGGCAATGCAGCAACTGTTGATCTTTCAGTTACAGCAACTGTAACTCAGATTGATTAATTTTAGTAATTAGTCAGTCAAAATTCTTTTCTGTGCAGGCAAAATGTCCTGCACAGAGAATCATTTTAATTGATATGCGAAATGGCTTATCGTGGCAAGCCGTTTTGCATATCACATAGTAGTGATC
>JAIDVA010000223.1 GCA_029059925.1 Eubacterium sp.
ATCTTAAAACATCCTCGCCGTTTTTGCCTTTTACGAAAGCACAATACATCTGTGAGCAGGTAAAGGGTGTATGGCCTATTATACCGCAATTCCACTCAACACCGCCTGAAAACCAAGCATTACGGATACTCAGATTGCGAAAACGGATAACATCATTTGTATAAAGAACATCTCTTTGCTTTTTCTTGTCATACAATTTCCACAGTCTTCCGCCAAGCGTCGGTAAGAACTCGGCATAGAGATTATCATTTTCAAGAATTACAACAGGTATCTCTTGTTCGGTTTCTTCAATGTAGGAATTCTGCTGCGTATATGGATATGAGGTTTCACGCCATCCATAATCAATGAACAGACCTTCAAAATCATCAATATCTGACTTTGATTGGTGAGGCTCTTTTTCTAATGAAAGATGCGGTATATCGCTTATCTGAGTTAATGAAGATATGCGGTAATTTCTTGTTTCAAGCCTTGGCATTGGTGTTCTCCTTAATTTCATATGTATTTTTGTTTAAGTCTATAATAATTGATGTTCCGTCTGAATAGGTTGCTTTCTGCTTTTCATAACAGCCTAAAAATTCGTGCTTAACCATTTCCTTATTATAAAGCTTAGCCTGTAAGGCTGCTAATGGCTTTACTCTTTCTATTTCTGCTTTGAGCTTATCATCGTCAAGCAAATCAGCATCAGCAGAACGAGGATCATTCCCCAATTTCATATCCTTTTCGATATAAGAATGGAAATACGGCATTCCTGCATTCAATGCACAATGCAAATCACCATTTTCACCCTTAGGGATTCCCCAGTTATTCCACCAGTTCCAAGGTATCATAATACAATCATGGTACACAAGACTGCCAAGCGGAACAGGTATTCCGACAGCCTCTCCGCTTACCTGCGGTCTTAATGTATATGGTCCGTGATGAACAAGCGCAATATGATTCAGAAGCTGCATTGCAGGCTCTTCCGAGGACATAATGAGTCCCTTTTCATTAAGATAATCAAAGCAACTTGCACGATGCTTAATGCTTTCCTCTCTTGTGATTTTATGATTCGGATGGAAGCATTCATCACCATTCATAACCGAGAAAACATCAAGATATGCACCCTGCACATCAATATTGTGTTCTTCAAGCTCAGAATAGGTTTTCTTAACAAATTCAAGTGCCTGTGATGCACACAGGAAGGTATGCTCACCACCGTCCCATATTGAGCAATACGGATGAGAGCAGTCAATATGTGTTACCGCCTTTTCCATATCAAAAACAGGAGAAGTGTAATAGAAATCACGATACTGATCGTGGAGTGCGAATATATAATTGATATCACGGCAGGTGTCAGCAAAGTTTTTTAATCCTTCCCAACCGCCGGCTTCTTTACACGGTGGTAAAATATACGGATGGTTATTGTCATAACCCATCTCGCCCCAGCCATCTGTATGAATATAAAGCTTATCAAGTCCAAGGTCTTTTATTCTTTTCATTTCCTCTGAACGCTTATCAAAGGTTGCATAAAGGAATTTGTTTGTGCCTTTTTCATCATAAAACTTTGATGCCGGCTGTATCTGTGAAAAAATTTTATGATGAAGAACAGGAC